>DATNKH010000309.1:0-3010 GCA_035603475.1 Thermoanaerobaculia bacterium | reverse complement strand
AGCCTGCTGACCGCCACGCTGGGCACTCCCTACTTCCCCGATCTCGCCGGAGCGGTGCTGTTCTGGGAGGACGTCAACGAGCCGCCGTACCGCATCGACCGCATGTTGACCCACCTTGCCCTGTCAGGTAGTCTCGATCGTCTCGGCGGGATGATCCTCGGCCATCTCGATGCCACCAATGCCGCCGATACCAGCGAGGGCACCGCAGGCGCCGCCGGCACTGCCGACGCCGCCGGAGCCGCCGGAGGACACCCGGAGAGCTTGGGCGCCGCCAATGCGCGGCGAGCGGGGGTGGAGTTGATCGCGGACAATCTCCGCAGCTTCGAGTGGCCCCTCGCCTGGGGTCTCGAATCCGGGCATCGGTTTCCCAACCTGACGCTCCCCCTCGGCATGTCCGCGCGCCTTGGCCCCGACAGCTCCGGCGGCGCGGGGCTCCTGCTCGGATCATGAACAATCCCGTCTTCAAGACCACCGGCAACCCCCCGCGCAAGAGCCTCGCCGCGCAGTCCGTGGACTTCAGCGCCGGCGAGATCATCTTCCGTGAAGGCGACCTCGGCACCGAGATGTACATCATCAGCGAGGGCAAGGTGGAGATCCTCAACCGCATGGGCGACGACGACCGGGTCCTGGCGGTGCTCGAGAAGGGGGATTTCTTCGGCGAGATGTCGGTGCTCGAGGACCTGCCGCGGGCGGCCACGGCGCGGGCGCTGACCGATTCCCGCCTGCTCCAGATCAACGGCTCGACCTTCGACCAGATGCTGCAGAGCAACCCGGAGATCGCGGTGCGCATGATGCGCAAGCTGTCGCGGCGCCTGCGCGAGACCGACGAGCTGCTGAAGACGTCGTTCGGCAGCCGGGTGTCGCCGGTGTCGCGCGAGATCCCGAGCCAGGTGGCGCAGATCCCCGCCGAAGGGCCGGAGAAGCTGGTGCATCTCGCCTCGGGCATGGAGTTCCAGCTCTCCGCGGGTCCGGAGACCACCATCGGCCGGCGCGATCCGGTGACCGGCATCTATCCCGACGTCGACCTGACCCCGGTCGACAGCCAGCGGTCGGTGTCGCGGCGCCACGCCAAGATCTACCGGCGGGGAGCGAAGTTCTTCCTCTCCGAGGAGATTGGCACCATGAACGCCACCTTCCTCAACGGCGCCAGGCTTGAGACCGGCGTGCCGGGCGAGGTCCTGCCCGGAGCCGAGGTGCGCTGCGGCGTCGTCGTGCTGCACTTCGAGGTCCCCTGAGCCGTCCACTCCGCGTGCTGCTGGTGGCGAACACCCTGCCGCCGCGCGACGTTTCCGGGGTCGGAGAACAGGTGCTACAGTTGGCCGCCGGCCTGCGGCAGGAGGGCGCCGAGGTGGAGATCCTGGGGCGCGGGCCGGGCGGGGTCGCCGGCCCCAAGGCGCTCTTTCCGCTCCTGGCGGTGCCTGCCGTGTGGCGGGCGCTGCGCCGCTTTCGCCCTGACGTGGTGCAAGTCCACGAGTCGGACGGCGGCCTGGCCGCGTTGCTGGTGGCCTGGCTGGCGCCGAGTCTCGAGCCGCGGCCGCGACTCGCGGCGCTGCTGCAGGTGAGCTACCGCGAGGAGCGGTGGGCGGTGCGGCAGCTGCGCTGGGGCGCCCGGGTGCTGGGACGTCCCTCGGCGGTCGAGATGCGGTTCCGCCGCTTCAAGGCGCCGCTGCAGATCGCGCTCGGCTGGCTGACGGTGCGGGCGGCCGACCGGGTGCTGGCACCGAGCGCCGCCACCGCCGCCGAGCTGCGGCGAGACTACCGGGTCGGCGAAGTGGCGCTGGTGCCGAACGCGATGGGGGAGAAGCGGGCGGAAGGTCCGGCGGACGGTCGCGAGAGCCCGGCGGCGGCCGCGATGGAAGGTCCGGCGGACGGCGAGGAAGGCGACGCCGGCTACCTGCTCGTGGTCGGCCGGCTGCGGATCCGCAAGGGCGTGGACGTGCTGCTGGCGGCGATGCCCGAGCTGCTGCGGCGCCATCCCGCGGCGCGGCTGCTGATCGCCGGCGACGGCGAGCACCGGGCCGCGCTCGAGCGGGCGGCCGCGGCGTTCGGGCTCGGCGAGGCGGTGAGTTTTCTCGGCAGGGCCGATGCGATGCAGGTGCGCCGGTTGCTGCGGGGCGCGGCGGCGCTGGTGGTACCCTCCATCTACGAGGGCATGCCGCTGGTCGTCCTGGAAGCCATGGAGGCGTCGGTGCCGGTCGTCGCCAGCCGCGTCTCCGGCATCCCCGAGGTGGTGGAAGACGGGCGTACCGGTTGGCTGGTGCCGCCGGAGGACCCCCCCAGCCTCGCGTCGGCGCTCGCGTCGGCGCTCGACGATCCGGCCGCGGCGTCGCGTCGCGGCGCGGCGGGCCGCCGGCTGCTGGCGGAGCGCTTCCGCCCGGTTCACGCGGCGCGGCGCTGGCGCCGGGGGGTGCTCGGCGACGCCGAGGCAGGGCCGGGAGAGTAAGTCCTTAGCGATGACACCCGGCGAACAGGGGACGAGGACTTCGCGATGAAGATGGGACGCGCTCTGCTGGTGCTGGGGCTGCTGGGGACGGCCGGCTTGCTCGCCGCGGCGGCGCTCGGCTACGGCCTGAGCGGGATTGCGGAAGCGCAGGTGCGCCGGCACGTGCTGCTGGCCCTGGCAGCGACCCTGGTGCTGATGTTCTCGCACACCTGGATCGTGCTGTACATGCTGGCGACCGGCAAGGTGATCTCGCGGGTGGTGCGCGAGCGCGAATTTCCCGAGGAGCTGCTCGAGCGCGCGCGCCGGCTGCGGCTGCGCGTCGTTCCCTGGCTGCTGGCGGCCTTTGCCGCGGTCGCCGCCACCTTCATCACCGGCGGGGCGGTCCTCTCGGGCGGGGTGCCGCCGATCGTCCACCAGCTGCTCTTCTACCTCACGCTCGTCCTTCAGAGCGCCGTCATGCTGGCCGAGTGGCGCGTGCTCGCCGAGCACGAGCGCCTCGCCGGCGACCTCGGCCGGCGCATGCAGCCCGATGCGGCCTGAGCGTGCCCAGGCGCCGGGCGACGCCGG
>DATNKH010000308.1:0-4927 GCA_035603475.1 Thermoanaerobaculia bacterium | reverse complement strand
CCGCCGCCGTCGCGAGCGTCACCGGCGCGGGCGACACCTTCATCGCGCCCGCCGGTGCGCCCGGAAGCCTGCTGCCACCCTCGCCGCCACCGGCGGCTGCCGGCGCCCCGGGAGCCCCCTCGCCGCCGCCGGTGGCTGCCGGTCTCGACGACACCGGCGGCATGAGCTGGCTCGACGAGGCCGACTCCGGCAGGAACCAGGCAGCCGCCAGGGCCGCGAGCCTGTTCGACGAGGAGGAGGACTTCTTCGACCTGGCGGGAGAGCTGGCGCAGGAGCTGTCGCAGGAGCCTGTCTTCCAGGGCGACGAGCAGCTGATCCAGCAGGAGCAGTCGCTCGAGGAGATCGTCGAAGGGTTCAAGCGCGGCGTCGCCGAGCACCTCTCGCCGACCGACTACGACACTCACTTCAACCTGGGCATCGCCTACCGCGAGATGGGCTTGCTCGACGAGGCGATCGGCGAGTTCCAGCTCTCGGCCAAGGACCCCCACTTCCTGGTCTCATGCTGCTCGATGCTCGGCCTGTGCTTCCTCGACAAGGGACTGCCCGAGCTGGCCATCAAGTGGTATCGGCGCGGCCTCGAGGCCGAGACGATCAGCGAGGAAGACACCCTCGGCCTGCTCTACGACATGGGTTGCGCCTACCTGGCGATGGGCGATCAGGCGGGAGCCTACAAGACCTTCGTCGACGCCTACGGCATCAACACCAACTACCGCGACGTGGTGGCTAGAATCGAGGAGCTGGGTCGTCCACGCTGAAGGTCCCCTCGCGCATCCTCTCCTCCCGTTGCCGCGCGAAGCCCTCGACCAGCAGCTCCAGGAACCGCGGCAGCTGCTCATACAGGCGCCGCGGCGTGCGCCGCACCCCCGCCGCCAGCGCGTAGTGGGTGAGCAGCGGCAGGGCGACGGTCGCGTCGCAGTAGACCACCACCGCGTCAGGCAGGCGCTCGGGGTCCACCTTGCCCCACGACACCGCCTCGCCGGGAGTGGCGCCGGACAGCCCGCCGACGTCGGGCCGGGCGTCGGTCACCTGCAGGAAGTAGTCGTGCCCCGCCTCTGACAGGCCCAGCACCTCCTGGATCTGCGGCTCGGTCTGCAGCATGAAGTTCTTCGGGCTGCCGCCGCCCAGGATCCAGCAGGCGCTCTTGCCGCCGCCTTCCTTGGCCTGCCAGACGATGGCGGCCGAGAGGTTGACGTCGAGGTTGACGTCGAACACCAGCTGGCCTCCCTCGAGCGCCAGCTCGGCGACGTTCATGCCGATCGAGCTGTCGCCGGGCGAGGAGGTGAAGATGGGCACCGCATGACGCCAGGCGGCGGCCAGCAGCGAGGTGCCCTCGAGATCCAGCCGGCGCTCGATCTCGGCCAGGTAGCGGCCGACCCGGTAGTGGAGCTCGGGCGTCGACATCGGGCGCTGGAACTCGGGCAGGCGCAGCAGGCGGCGATAGAACTTGTCGGTCTCGAGCAGCACCGTGTAGTCGAAGACGATGTCGTAGATGCGCACGACGCCCTGCTCGCGCAGCTCGACGTCGTCCCAGGAAGGGCTGCCGGCGTGCAGCTTCAGGCCGATCGCATGGTGGGTGTCGTGGTAGAGATTGGCGCCGGTCGACACGATCCAGTCGATGGCGCCGGCTTCGATAAGCGGTACCAGGCACGACTTGCCATAGCCCGGCGGGGTGAGGGCGCCCGACAGGCTCAGGCCCACCGTCACCTCCGGCCGCAGCATCTTGCCCGCCAGCAGCTCGCACGCCTCGCGCAGGCGGCCGCCGTTGTAGGCGGTGAAGGCGTTGCGGACCAGCTCGGCGGCGGTCTCGCGGCCGGTGATCGGCTGCGGGCTGATCGCCTTGCCCGCCAGGTGCCGGCGGGGCGCGGGATCGTGCATGGCGGCGGCGCTCTCCTTGGGGGGGCGGCTGGCTTCGGGCGGGGATTGTAGCAGGGCGTGATAGCCTGTGGCCCCTTCAGCCTGGGTCGTGGATCAGCCCTCCCCCTTCCCTCCCTTTGGGCGAGGGTCCAAGTGGAGGGGGCGGCGGCCGAGGACTGCGGACCCTCGCCCAAAGGTCGGGAATGGGGTGGGCTGATCACGACCCATTTTGAGGTGTAGGTCCAGAGATATCGATGAGCACGACCAAGACGACGATCACGCTGATCCCGGGAGACGGCATCGGCCCGGAGGTGGCCGCGGCCACCGTCAGGGTGCTCGAAGCCGCCGGCGCCGAGCTCGCGTGGGAGCCGCAGATCGTCGGCAAGGAGGCGCTGCAGCGCTTCGGCGATCCTCTGCCGTCCGAGGTGCTCGACTCGATCCGCCGCAACCGCGTGGCGCTCAAGGGTCCGGTGACCACCGAGGTGGGCGGCGGCTTCCAGTCGATCAACGTGCAGCTGCGCCAGAAGCTCGACCTCTACGCCAACCTGCGGCCGTCGCGCTCGCTGCCGGGGATCCCCAGCCGCTTCGAGGGCGTCGACCTGGTGGTGGTGCGCGAGAACACCGAGGACCTCTACAGCGGCCTCGAGCACGTGGTGGTGCCGGGCGTGGTCGAGAGCCTCAAGATCATCACCGAGAAGGCCTCGACCCGCATCGCCAAGTTCGCTTTCGAGTACGCGCGCCGCCACGGGCGCCAGCGGGTCACCGCGGTGCACAAGGCCAACATCATGAAGCTCTCCGACGGGCTCTTCCTCGAGTGCTTCCGCCGCGTCGCCGCCGACTATCCGGACATCCGCGCCGACGACCGGATCGTCGACAACATGTGCATGCAGCTGGTCATCCGCCCCGAGGAGTGGGACATCCTGCTGCTCGAGAACCTCTACGGCGACATCGTCTCGGACCTCTGTGCCGGACTGGTGGGCGGCCTCGGGGTGGTGGCGGGAGCCAACCTGGGCCTCGACTTCGCGGTCTTCGAGGCGGTGCATGGCAGCGCTCCCGACATCGCCGGGCGCGACCTCGCCAACCCGCTGGCCCTCATCCGCTCCGCCATCTTGATGCTGTACCACCTGGGCAAGGACGAGGTGGCGGAGCGCGTGAGAGCAGCGCTGCGCCAGGTGATCGTCGTCGACCGGGTGCGCACCCACGATCTCGGCGGCGACGCCACCACCACCCGCTTCACCGACGCCGTGGTGGCGGCGATCGAGGCCGGGACCGCGCACGGCCCGGACGGCTAGAAAGCTACTGTAGGTCTGCGAATCGGCGGGCCGCTGGACAGCTCTGCCATGGCACACCTGGTCTGGTCGCTGCTGATCGAGCTCTGCCTGCTGCTGGCCGTGGCCCAGGGAGTGTGCTGGGTGCTGGCGCGCGGCCTGGGGGCGCGGCTCGAGGCGCGGGCGATGGCGCTCGGGCTCGCCCTGCCGCTGCTCATCCTGTCGCCGTACCTGTTCGACGACACGCTGCTGGCGCCGACCGGGGTCATCGCGGGAGTGCTCCCGTTGCCGGGGCTGCCGCCGGTGCGCTTCTCCCACCTGGTCCAGAGCGACACCATGTACCAGTTCCTGCCGTGGGAGCTGGAGATCCGGCACGCGTTGCGCCAGCACCGTCTGCCGCTGTGGTCCGACCTGCTCGACGGCGGCAGCTCGCTCTGGAACAACCCCCAGGCCGGCGTGCTGTCGCCGCTCGCCATGCTGGCCCGGCCGCTGGCGATCCAGCACTTCCTGCTGGGCCTATTGGCGCTGAAGATGCTGCTGGCATTCGAGGGCACCTGGCTCCTGGCGCGCCAGCTGGGCATCTCGCGCGCCGCGGCCTGGCTGGTGGCGGCCGGCTTCACCCTGGGCGGCGGCATGATGTCCTGGGCGCTCTTCCCGCACACCGCCGCCCTGGCCTGGGTGCCGTGGCTGGCCCTCGGCTGCATCCGCCTCTGGCGGTGGCCGCGGGCGCGCGCCGTCGCCACCACCGCCGTCATCACCGCCGCCATGCTGCTCTCCGGCCATCCGGAGACGGCGGCGGCGGGCGGCCTGCTGGCCGCCGTCTGCGCCTGCGGCCTGGGCCGGCGGCGCGCCCGGCGGACCGCCGCGGGTCGGCTTGCCCGCGGCGGCCGGGCAGGCTTCCGGCGCGGGCTGGTCGCGGCCATCGTCGCGGCAGTGCTCGGCTTCGCGCTGGCCGCGCCGCAGTTGCTGCCGTTCGCGTACGCGTTGCCCGCTGCCGAGCGTACACGCGACATGCTGGCGATCGACGTCTCGGGACACCACGCGCGGCTGCTGGCCCCGGCGAGCTGGTTCCTGGCGCAGAGCGCGGCTTTCGTCCTGGCGCCGACCAACCCGCGGGTCTATGGCATCCCCTACCAGGAACCGTTCCACGGGCCCATCAACTGGGTGGACGCCCTGAGCGGCTACACCGGCCTGCTGGCCTTCGCCGGCGCTGCCGTCGCCCTGCTGGCGAGCGGTGCGGGCGGTAGGCGCGCCCTGCCATGGCTGGGCTTCGTCATCGTGGCGCTGCTGCTCGCCGCCGGGTTCGTGCCGTTCGCCTTGCTGCAACATGCGGTGCCGCTGCTGCGGCTGCCGACCTACACCCGGTTGCTGCCGGTCGCCTGCCTGGCGCTGGCAGTGGCAGGGGGCCTGGGCACCGACCTGCTGCTGAGGCGGCGGCTGCCGGCGGCGGCGCGGGCGCGAGCTGGCGCGGCGCTGGGCCTGGCGGCGGCGGCGAGCCTGGCGGCCGACCGGTCGCCCTATGTGCTGATGCTCTGGGGTCTCCTGGCGGCAGCTGCGCTGCTGGCGCCCTGGCGGCGGCAGGTCGCCGTCGCCGCGCTGGCGCTCACTCTCGGGCTCGACTTGGTGCCATGGTCAGAGCGAATGCTCCCACGCGGTCAGCCGGCGCTCTTCTACCCGCGGAACACGGTGACGTCCACTCTCGCCAGGGAGACCGGGTCCGATCTCGCGGTGGCCGGCGGCGGTGGCGCCGCGACCCCGGGCACGGCGAGACGAGCTGGCACCCCGGGCATCGAGGGACCGGCTGG
>DATNKH010000307.1:0-2106 GCA_035603475.1 Thermoanaerobaculia bacterium | reverse complement strand
ACACGTCGAGCACGCAGGGCTGGACCCTCTCCGGCGCGACCGCTCCGGCGCCCTCGGGCGGGAGCTGGACCGTGACCGCGAGCGGCTCCGATCCGCAACTCCTTTCGCCGGCCCTGTCCCTCGATCCCTTCCAGTCCGCATACATCCAGGTCGTGATGGCGACCTCGGCCCCGAGCACGCAGGGCCAGCTCTACTGGCAGACGAGTACCAATCCGAGCTACGACCCGTCCCGATCCCTCACCTTCCCGCTCAGGAACGACGGGGCGATGCACACGTACATGATCCCGGTTTACCGCAGCGCGACCTGGACGGGGACGGTGACGAAGCTCCGGCTTGACCCGATCCTCGCGACCAGCTCCGGGCAGAGCGTGGCCGTCGCTTCGATCGCGACGAGCTATGACCGCCGCCAGGTGGTCACGAACGCGAACTACATCCTCGCCGAGTGGCGCTACTTCATGTGGAGCAACAAGGTCGGGCTCCTGCGCGCCGACGTGATGCCGAAGGCCAGGAACGCCATCCACTACTTGCAGACCGTGCTCGGCGGCGATGCGAACTCGGTCATGGTCGTGCCCTGGAACGGGCATGACGCGCTTCAGGGCCTCGTCGGCGGCCAGGTGAACTACGGCCACGGCATCCAGGAGAGCTATTGGGATGTCCTGTCCTTCGGGTACAAGGACGCCTTCGCGAGCGTCTATTACTACGCGGCCCTCTCCGCCATGTCGCAGCTCGAGCTCGCCGTGGAGCGGAATCCCGGCTACAACATCCCGCCGAACCCCTACGGCGAGAACTCCGGGACCTTCGCCGCCAAGGCGTCCGCAGTCCTGACCGCCATTCGCACGACCTTCTGGCAGGGCGGCAAGCGCCGGCTCATGATGGCGCAGGATACGACCGGGGCCACCTGGGACTTCGGCATGGTGCCCTTGAACCTTGAGGCGATCTACTACGGCGCGGTGGACGGCTTCCGGGCGAACCTCATCCTCACCTGGGTGAACAACGAGGGCTTCATCGAAAGCGGCGACACTTCGCAGGGCGCGGACATTTACCACTGGCCCTTTGCGCCGCGGGTCACGACCCTCTCCGACACCACCTGGTACACCTTCCCGTACTTCGAGTGGTTCCACCCCATTCCGGCCTTCGGCGCCCAGGTCCAAAACGGCGGCGCCGATCTCTTCACCTCCTTCTTCGACGTGGTCGATCGGGTGAGGAATCGCGGCGCGGACAACGGCTGGACGCGCTTGACCCAAATCCTCGACTGGTATCAGGCGGCGCAGAATGCCGGCGGCTACCGCGCGTACTACCCGCAGCCCGGAGTGCTCCAAGGCTGCGGCACGGTGGGCGCCTTGGGCATCGACTGCGAGTTCATCGAGTCGGGTCTCGTGCCCCTCTCCTTCCTCTACGGCTTCCTCGGGATCGGCGCGGACGTGGACGGCCTCGACATCTACCCGGCCCTGCCCTCGACCCTCTCCTCGATCGGCGTCCAGCGGTTCTTCTTCCAGCGGAACTACTACGACGTGACCGAGACCTCCGACCCGACGCACCCGGTCCAGATCGCGACCCGCGGCGGCACGGCGCCGGCAACGCTGCCGGTGAAGATCGGAAACCTCGCCCCGAACCAGACCTACACCTTCACGGTCAGTGACCTCACGGCCGGCACGCATACAACCCAGGTCTTCCAGACGGATGGGACAGGGACGGTGATCGCAAGCCTCGCGATGCCCGTAAACGGCGAGATCACCCTCTCGCGGGCCGCCCTGAACTTCTATACCGTGACGCCCTGCCGGGTGCTCGACACCCGCACGACCGGCATGCCGCTCTCCTCGTCGACCGCGGTCAACACGTACACGATTACCGGCGGGAGCTGCGGCATCCCGGCGAGCGCCGCGGCGGTCGCCGTGAACTTCACGGGCATCGGCTACGGCGTGCGCGTGAGCATCCAGGCGTTCCCCGGCGATCAGAGTCCGACCGGCACGAACGTCCTGAGCTTCGGGCCAGGCCAGGTCCGGGCCGGCCAGGCGGTCGTGGGCCTCGCGACGAGCGGCGCCGGCACCCTGGGAATCGCGCCCGTCTTCACTGCTTCGGGCACGGCGGATTTCCTGATCGACGTCT
>DATNKH010000306.1:0-3558 GCA_035603475.1 Thermoanaerobaculia bacterium | reverse complement strand
TTCCGCCTTCCGGCAGATGCTCTGGGCCCGAGCCTGCCGGCACCCTGGCGAGCAGCGCGGCGAGCACCAGTTGGGCGACCGCGCGGCGGCGCTCCGCGAGCGCGGTCAGCTCGGCCCAGCGTCCCTTCAGCCGCACCCCGTAGTGGTCGCGCCAGCGGTAGGCCAGGGCCAGGAACCCCTGCCTGCCCGGTCCCATCTTGTCCCGGCGCGCCAGCCCTTGCAGCAGCTGGCGGAGCGTCTCGGGATGGCTGGCCAGCCCACCGTCCATCAGGCTCTGGTTCAGCCGCCGCAGGGAGAGCTCGCACCACTCGCCATCCTCGGCCTCCGGCACTGCTTCGCGCAGCGCCTCGAGCATGCCGATCTCGAGCCGGCAGACCGCCCGCAACCTGGCGCGCGCCGAGCCCCGGCCGCCGCGCCGCGGCTGGAGATAAGCGGTGAGCTGCATGCCGCTCTCGATCAGGCCATGCTCCGCCATCTCGTGAAGCGCCCGCAACACCCGCTCGCCGGCCAGCTCGGCCACCGCCACGGCCACGGCGTCCGGGTTGGCCGCGGCGTGCAGGCCCTCCGGGGCGCCCGCGTCGGTCCGGGTGCCCGCGACCTCTCGGCCGGCTTCACCGAGATCTCCGGGCCCGACGCGGCCGAATGCCGGCAACTCGGCGAGCTGGTCGGCCGTCACCCCCTGGTCAGGGTCGCATGCGAAAAGCGCGGCCAGGATCTCCAGCCACAGCGCGCGCTGGTGCGGCGCCGGCTGCGGCGTGATCTCGTCGATCCGCCGGGCCGCCACCGCCAGGCTCGAGACCTGCGGCCGCCCCTGGAAGACCCGGGTATGGTTGTGTTTGCGCTCGACGAAACCGGCGCGTTCCAGCCACGCGACCGCCGTCTTGACCTTGGTGTCGGCGCCGCGGTCCGCGGCATCGATGCCGGTCTCGATACCCTCTTCCCCCAGCAGCTCGCCGCTGGTGACCACCACCTGCCCGCGGCCGCCGCCGCGCTGCCGCTGGGCGAGGCGGCGCAGGCCGAACAGGATCTGGACGATATCGCGGCGACCGACGCGGCTGGCGGCGGCAAGTCGGAACTGGCGCTCGACGTCGGGCTCGGCGAAGAGCAGGATGCAGCTTGCCCGTCGGCGGTCGCGGCCGGCGCGTCCCGCCTCCTGCAGATAGCTCTCGAGCGAGCCGGGAATGTCGGCATGAAGGACCAGCCGCACGTCTTCTTTGTCGATGCCCATGCCGAAGGCGTTGGTGGCACAGACCACCGGCAGCTCGCTACGCACGAACAGGTCGAGGATGCGACGCTTTTCGGGCGCCCGCAGGCCGGCGTGGAACGCCTCGGCCCGCAGGCCGTGCTCGGCCAGGTGACGTGCGCCCCGGTCGGCGCCAGCCCGGGTCGCGAAGTACACCAACGCCGCACCTTCCGGCGCCGCCGCGAAGTGCTCGCCCAGCAGCTCGCGGATGCGAGCCAGCTTCGCCGCAGGAGCGACCGCCTCGACCGCGAAGCCCAGCTCGGGACGGCGCGCACTGCCGCCAAGCATCGCCAGCTCGACTCCCAGCTCGCGCCTGAAATGCTCGACGATCTCGCGTCGCACGTCCGGCTTGGCGGTGGCGGTGAAGCACGAGACCGGCGGCGGCGCCCGCTGCTGGCGCTTCGCCAGCTCGCGGATGACGCGGCTGGCATAGAGGTAGTCAGGTCGAAAGTCGTGCCCCCACTTGGACAGGCAGTGCGCCTCGTCGAACACCCAGGCACCGAGCTCTCGCTGCTCGATCGTCTCCAGCACGGACCGGTTGCGCAGTTGCTCGGGCGACACGTAGAGGATCGCCACCTCGCCCAGCCTCACCCGCTCGAGCGTCTCGCCGCGCTCGGGGGGCGTCAGCAGGCCGGTGAGTGCCACCGCGCGGTTGCAGCCGACCTGGCGGTTCAGATGCTCCACCTGGTCCTGCATCAGCGCCTGCAGCGGTGAGATGACGACGGTCAGCAGGCCGCGCCGATAGTGGCGGATGAGCGCCGGCAACTGGTAGCAGAGCGATTTACCGCCGCCCGTGGGGAGCACGGCGAGCAGCTGCTTGCCGTCGAGAACCCGCTCGACCAGTGCCCGCTGCAGGCTGCCGCCGTCCGCCGTCGGCGGCGCCGGGCGGAACCCCGGCAGGCCGAAGAAGCGCCGCAGCAAGGCGTCGAGATCGTTGGCGCCGCAGTACGAGCAGCCCGGGTCGCCGCAAGGGCGGCAGCGCAGGCCGTCGAGCAGGTCCATCGTCCGCGGATACCGCGCGCGAACCCAGCGCGGCAGCACCGAGCCGTCGCCCGCCACCTGCAGCCAAGCCACCGCGAATCCCCAGGCCGGCCCCGGCACGCACCGCTCACCGGCGGCTTCCGCCAGCGCCCGGACACACACCCGGCCGGCCAGGCACGCCGCCAGGTAGGCGCGTGCCTCGGCGCCGGTCATCGGCGGCAGCCCGGAGATGGCCGAGAAGAATGCGACCAGACCGCCGTGGTCGTCCGCGTGCCGCTCCCCGCCGCCACCGGAGTCGCCATCGCCTTCGCGTTCTCCCGAGCCGCCCACGGCTCCGCCCGCGCCGCCGCCGAAGCAGGCGGCATAGAAGGCCAGCCTCTCGGGCTCGCGCGCGGCGAGCGCGGCCAACGTCCGCCACTCGTCGGCAAACAGCCGCGCGGCCAGCCGCGCGTCGGCCACCGGATCGCTCGCCGTGTCGCGGACAAGCTTGTAGTCCTTGACCAGCCGGTGATAGGGAATCTCCGGAAAGGCCAGCGGCGACAGCACCAGGGTGTCGATCGCCGGCAGCGCGAGCAGCGCCGGGCGCTCGCCGGTCTTGCCGCACCAATCCCCCAGCACCGGCAGGTCGTGCCCGAGCAGATTGTGACCGAGGACGAAGGCGGCCCCGGCGCCGAACCGGTCCAGCCCGGCGAGGGCATCCGCCAGGGGCGAACCGCCACGCCAAACGAAGGACCTCTCGCCCTGCACCGCACCGATCTCCAGGATGCGCCCGTCGCGAGAGGTCTCGAGGTCGAGCGCCAGACAGCGCTCGAGGAACTGCTGCTCGTGGAGGCGTTCGGACATCTTCCTGGCAACGTTTCTTCGTGCGTGCCGGGGCTGCATCGCCCGGCCGCTTCCACATCGTAACCGCTCAGCCGCGCGATTTTCTCGCATTTCCAGAACCATGCCGGCAGGAGACATGCTGACGTTCTGATGCGGCCGGGATCGCTAGCATGTGCTAGCATCAGGAAGTGGTGCCCGCGAAGGAGTGCAAGATGGCCAACCTCAGCATTCGCAGACTCGACGACCAGACCTACGAGCGCCTGAAGGAGCGGGCTGCCCGCGAGGGAGTGTCAATGGAAGAGGAGGTCCGCCGCATTCTGACCAGGGTTGTCGCGCCACCGGGCCGGCTTGGCGATCTCTTCCTGAAAACCTTCGGATCTCCCGCAGGAGCAGAGCTGAGCACGCCGCCGCGCGCACCGCATGAACCGCTGACACTCGAGTAGCAACCGATTCCGGGCCGTGATCATCGTCGACACGAACGTCGTAACGGAGGTGATGAAAGCCTCGCCAGC
>DATNKH010000305.1:0-4418 GCA_035603475.1 Thermoanaerobaculia bacterium | reverse complement strand
TCAGTCTCCCTCGTAGTCCCTTTGGGCGAGGGGCCTGGACTGCGGGGGCGGAGGACTTTGGCCCCTCGCCCAAAGGGACGCCGCGGGTGACGGACCCTCTACCCGACCGACGCGCCGTGCCCATGCTCCGCTCTCGACTCGTCAAGAACCTCCTGCTGGCCGCCGCCGCGCTGCTTCTCGGGTACGCCTTCGTGCGCTTCTTCCTCGCCCAGGTCGGCCCGGGCCGATCCTCCGAGCTGGCGGCGGTGGTCGCGGCGCCACCGTCCGGCTACGAGATCGTCGAGCTGGGCGAGCTCGCGCCGGCGCGCGCCGCCCACGAGCTCGCGTCCCTCCTCGCCGCGCGCCCGGGCAGGATCGGCATCCGCTTCAGCACGCCGCGCGCCTCCCTCTACTGGCTCGCCGACCCTGCCGCCGACACCCTCGAGGAGCGCGCCGCCGGGGCCGCCGGCACCCGGCTCGCGACGACCTGGACGGGCCGGATCCGCCGCCGCCTCGACTGGGCAGCGACGCACGGCGGCGATCTCGCGCCTCCCGGCCTCGCGCCGCCGGAGCGCCGGAACCTCTACCATTGACCCGGTGACCCAATTACCCGGTTACCCGGTTACCCGGCCACGGCCGCCTGCACCGCCGCGCACCGGCGCCGGGTCCGTGCGCTGCCGCGATCGACGCCGATTCTGCAATCCTCGATTTGACCCGCCAGCTCCGTTTGGCCTATAAGAGAGTCAGCTGATCCGATCCGGCGACATGAGCCAGGCGAACACCCGTGCGCGGCCATGCACGCGGATCGCGAGATCGAAGACAACCAGAGAAGACCAGAGAAGAGGACGCCAAACCATGAGAGCCACGAGCACCGCCATTGTGCTGCTGCTGATGCTTGGCACGCCCTTCGCGAGCCGCGTCGCGCGATCGCAGGAGCCGCCGCCCTACCAGGGCAACGATCAGGCGCCGCCGGACGACGCGGCGGCGCAGGACAACGCGCCGCAGGCCGCCGAAGCTCCCGAGGCCCCGGCCGACCCCGCGGTCGCGGGCGTCGAATACTTCCACGATCAGCTGGCGCCCTACGGTCGGTGGGTGGAGCGCGAAGGCTACGGCGTCGTGTGGGTGCCGCAGGTCGAGGCCGGCTGGCGCCCGTACACCTCGGGCCACTGGGTCTACACCGACCAGGGTTGGGCCTGGGTGGCGGATGAACCCTGGGGCTGGGCGGCCTTCCACTATGGCCGCTGGTACTACGACTCGGAGATCGGCTGGGCCTGGGTGCCGGGCACCGTGTGGGCCCCAGCCTGGGTGGCGTGGCGCCACGGCGGCGGCTACCTCGGCTGGGCGCCGCTGGGGCCTGCCGTCGGCTTCACCTTCGCAGCGGGCTTGGACTTCGGCGGCTACGTCGTCGCGCCCGGGTTCTACACCTTCGTGGGCGAGCGGGACATCCTGGCGCCGCGGGTGTCGACCGTCATCGTGTCGACCACGCGCAACGTCACCATCGTCAACGCCACCACGAACATCACCAACTACGCCGTCGTCAACGGCCGCATCGTGAACTCGGGAGTCAGCGCGGACCGCATCGCCCAGGTCACCGGCCGCCCGGTGCCCCGCGTCGCGGTCGCCTCGATGGCCAGGGCGAGCGCCAGCGGCAAGGGAGCCTTCTACCAGCCGCCGGTGGTGACCAGGGCGGCAAGATCGGCCCACGCGGAGTTCGGCAAGGCCCTGCCCACCCAGGTCGCGACGCAGCAGAAGAGCCGCGTCTTCGTGTCCGCCGCGACGGCCTCCAGGTCCACCACGGCGGCGTCACGGTCCAAGACGACGACCAACGCGGCGGGCTCCCCCGGCTCCAGATCCACCTCGAACGCGGCGGGCTCCAGGACGTCGGGCGCCACGGCGGGGCAGAGATCCAAGCGGAACACCGGCGCCGCCGCCGACGAGAGCAGCCGCGGCAGCGGCCACTACGGGGTCGGCGTCGACAAGACGTCCCACGGCCAACAGGGCTCCGGCGCGGGCCACACGGGCAGCGCGGGCAACACGGGCGGCGCGGGCAACACGGGCAGCGCGGGCACCGCCGCGGGTCACGGACAACCGGGCTCCTCGGCGAACCAGTCCCACGGCTCCCAGCCGAGCGGGCAGGCCAGGCCCCAGGGCGGTCCCCCCCCCCAGGGAGCGGCAGCGGCCCAGCAGCATCAGCAGCAGCAGGCGCCGCCGAAGAAGGCGCCGCCGCCCGAGAAGCCGCCCGAGAAGGAGAAGAAGACGGGAGTCTGACCCGGGGAGGGGGACGCCCCCTCCGGCGGCATGGGGTCGCCCCTCCCCCGCTTCGCCAGGAGGTTCTTCCAGACTAGGGCGTGACCGTGGCCGAAGCCACGGCGACGCCGTCCACGATCAGTGTGTAGCTGCCGGGGGCCGCGCCTTCGATCAGGCCGCCGTGCAGCGGCAGCGGCACGCCGTTGAGCGTCGCGCCGCCTCCCGTCCAGGCGTAGGCCAGGAAAGGCGCGGAGCGCGCCGAGGGCGAGCCCGCCGGCGGGATGGCCGCGAGCGACCCGGCGGCCGGCGCGATCGCGAGCGCCTGGTTGGGGACCGTCGACTTCACGGTGGTGGGGCCGCCGGCGCGGCGGATGACCAGGGCGTTCAGGCCGCCGACGTCGAGACCGCTCCGCCCGGGATCGGCGAAAGTGTCGACGTAGACCTTGCCGCCGTAGGTCGTGTTGAAGAGCTCATTGCCGTCGTACTGCACGCTGTTGACGGGACCCCCGCCGCCCGAGTCGACGTCCCAGATCGGTAGCCCGGCGTTCTGGCTGAAGACCGTCTGCGCCACGACACCGCCGGCATCGCCCGGGCCGACGTGCGGCTGGCCGCCCACCGCCGGGATGAAGTACAGCGCGGCGCCGCGCGAGGTGTCGAGCGGCTGGCCCGCCCCCGTGCCGACCTGGTTGGCGATGAAGCTCGAGCCGCTGATCTGGACGTTCGAGCCACCGGCGAAGATCGCTCCGCCGGAGTGGTCCGCCAGGTTGCCGGCGAAGACCGTGCGCGAGATCTGCGCCGCCGATTCGCTGGCCAGGAAGAGCCCGCCGCCGCTGCCGTTGCCGGTGGCATCCGAGTCCAGGACCAGCGAGTCGTCCAGGGTCAGCGCGACGAGCGCGCCGTTGATGGCACCGCCCTGGCCTCCCCCGGCCGCGGGACTCTGCTGGACGTCGCAGGCGTCGAACACGGTGCCGCTGATCTGCACCGCGAGCCGGTCGCTGTCCAGCGTGCCATGCGGGGCGTGCCCGCCGAGGCCGTAGAGATCCTGCTGGTCGCCGATGGCCAGGACACAGCCGCCGGCGTTGCCCACCGGGCCGCTGCCCGCATGGCTGCCCTGCAGCAGCGAGCCCGACACGATCAGCCCGGCCGGCGGGGAGCTGCCGCCGCCCGAGGGCGCGCCGCCGGCGAGCACGCAGATCGCCCCGCCGACCGCTTCGGAGCTGCCGGTGACCGCGCCGCCGTTGCCCTGGAACGTCGAAGCGGCGACGTCGACGACCGCCCCGAGGCCATCGATCGCGCCGCCGAACTGCGCCTGGTTGTCGACGAAGCGCGAGCCGGTCACGTTCAGCCTGGCCTGATTCTCGACGTGGATCGCGCCGCCGGTGGGAGGTCCGGGCGGCGGGCAGCACGGCTGCGGCGCGATGGCGTTCGCCTGGAACGTCGAGCGGGTGACCGAGACGCTGGTGTGCGGCGTCGCCGGGGTCGCGGTGGTGGTGCCGATGGCATAGATCGCGCCGCCCACCCAGCCGGCCTGGTTCCCCTGGAAGAGCGCGTCCGACACCTGCAGCGTCCCGTCGACGACGCTGATCGCGCCGCCGTGGGACGTCGGATCATGATCGGGCGGATTGACGCGGTTGCCGACGAAGGCGCCCCGCATCACCTGCACGTTGGACGTGCCGATCATCATGGCGCCGCCGGCGATGGGCGAGCTGTTGCCGGTGAAGCTGCAGCCGACGAAGCTGGCATCGGAGCCGTTGCGGACCTTGACGCCGCCGCCGTCGGCGCCGGCGGCCCCCGCGTTGTTCTCGAAGCGGCAGCGCACGAAGCGGGCCGCCGCCTGGTCGACGGTGACCCCGGGCGAGGTCGTCGCCGACCCGCCGCCACCGTCGCGGAAGACCAGGCCCTGGAAGACGATCAGCCCGCCGCGAGAGCGCGCGGAGTTGCGCAGCACGAGCACCGGATGCTGGCCGCCGCCGTCGAGGACCGCGGCGCCGCCCGCGCCGGCCCGAATCGTGAAGCTCTTGCGCGCGTTGGAGATCCTGAAGCCGGCCGCCGGTGCAGGGTAGGTGCCCGCCGCGAGCTGGATGACGGCCCCGTTCGCGACCTGCCGCAGGGCCTGCGCGAGAGTGGGAACGTCCTGCGGCACCCGCAGCAACGGCCCGCCCGTCGCGGCGGCGTCGTCCACGGCGGCGGCG
>DATNKH010000304.1:0-15985 GCA_035603475.1 Thermoanaerobaculia bacterium | reverse complement strand
TCGGCGCCTCGCCCAAAGGGGCCAGAGGGGGTAGATCCGTCACCCGCGGCCCGCACCTCCGCCCCTCCGGCCACAGATCTCTTCGGCGACCGGCTGAGGAGGTAAAATCTCCCCGGCCCTATTAGGTCGCCGAAGGGATTGACAGCAGTAGAGGGAGGAAGAGAGTGGTCTGGGCGTGGACCCTCCCTCTGGCCGAGCTTTGGGCGAGGCGCCGAAGTCCACCACCCCCGAATCCACCCCCACCCTTGCGCCCTCGCCCAAGGGGGCCAGAGGGGGTAGATCCGTCACCCGTGGCCCGGCCCGGGGGGTTCCCCGTAGGCCTGCGTAAGGCATGGATCTTGCGGTTTGATCGATTGAATCGCTCATGGTGCGGCGTCACCCGCCGTGCCGCAGGCAGGGAACCACGACATCTATAGGAGGACAACATGAAGATGGAGTCCCTGAAAGATCTCTACCTCGAACAGCTCCGCGATCTCTTCGACGCCGAGACCCAGCTGATCGATGCGTTGCCTAAGATGGCCGAGGCGGCACATCACACCGACCTCAAGAATGCGTTCAATCAGCATCTCCGCCAGACCCGCGAGCACGTCACCCGCCTCCAGCGGTTGTTCAGCGCGCTCGGCGAGAGGCCGGAGGGCCAGACCTGCCACGGGATGAAAGGCCTGCTCAAGGAAGGCCAGGAGATGGTCAAGGCGAAGGGCGATCCCGACGTGATCGATGCCGGGCTGATCGCCGCCGCGCAGCGCGTCGAGCATTACGAGATTGCCGCCTACGGCACCGTCCGCGCCTACGCGGAGATCCTCGGCGGCGAGGAGGCCGTGAAGGTGCTCGAGAAGACCCTCCAGGAAGAGGAAGAGACCGACGACAAGCTCACCGAGCTTGCCGAGAGCCAGATCAACGTCGAAGCCGAAGTGGCGATGCGGCGCTGATCGATCGCGTCGACCGCACCGATCGCGTCGACCGCACCGATCGAAGATTGGCCCCGAGCGGTACAGCTGGATCCCGAGGTCTCCTGCGGCGCTCCGGAAGGTTCCGGGGCGCCCTTTTTTTTCCGCTCGCGGTCGCCGGCGGCGCGCCCGGCGGCAACCCGCGGAGCAGGGCCAGCGTCAGCGCTTCGAGCTCGGGCAGGCTCCCGGATGGAGGAAGTCGCCGCTCCAGGCGCCCGTCGAGGAAGGCCGCGATGACCGCCGGGTGCACGTAGTACTTGCGGCAGGTGGCGGGCCGGTTGCCCAACTGCTCGGCGACGCGCTTGACGGCCTCGACGATCGCTCGCCCGGCCTCGCGATCGCGGTTGGCGCCGCGTGCGGATGGCCCGGCTTCGCAGTCCTCGTCTTCTTCGCCGTCCTGCGCGGCCGGGCGGACGGCGGCGGCGGTGCGTAGCGCCGCGAGCGCCAGCACGGTGCCGCCCCAGGTGCGGAAGTCCTTGGCGGTGAAGTCCTCGCCGGTGACGTCCCGCAGGTACTCGTTGACGTCGGCGGAGTCCACCGACTGGCGCTCCTCGGACTCGTCGAGGTACTGGAACAGCTCGTATCCCGGCAGGTCGCGGCAGGTCCGCACCACCCGCGCCAGGCGCCGGTCCGAGATGGCCACCTCGTGCTCCTTGCCGCTCTTGCCGCGGAAGCGGAAGCGCAGGGTGGCGCCGGCGATGTCGACATGGCGCGTGCGCATGGTGGTGAGGCCGAACGAATCGTTGTCCCGCGCATACTCCTCGTTGCCAACCCGGATCAGCGTCGTCTCGAGCAGCTTGACCACCGCCGCCAGGACCTTCTCGCGCGGCAGCCCGGGCAGCGCCAGGTCGCTGTCGAGCCGGGCGCGGAGCCGCGGCAGCGCCTCGCCGAAGGGGACCATGCGGCCGAACTTGGTCTCGTCGCGCCCCGCCCGCCAGCCGGGATGGTAGCGGTACTGCTTGCGGCCGCGGGCATCGCGCCCGGTGGCCTGCAGGTGACCGTTGGCCAGTGGGCAGATCCACACCTCGATCCAGGCGGGCGGGACGGCGAGGGCCTCGATCCGCCGCCGCTCCCGCGCGTCGCGCAGCGGCTGGCCGGCGGGATCGAGATAGCTGAAGCCCTTGCCCCGGCGCCGCCGCCGGATCCCCGGCCTGCCGTCGGTGACATGCCGCAGGCCGGCCAGGCGAGCGCTGAGCACGGGATCGGCGGCGACCGCCTGGGGATCGTCGATCGGCTCGCCTGCCAAGGATTCCAGCATGATTCGGGCTTGCCTTGTAAGACCTGCATGCCGGCGCTCTACCGCCGAACCGCCGGCGATCACCGGCGATCCGATCGCTCGGCCAGGGTCCCTCGCCCTACAGTTCGGCGCCGGCGCCCTGACCTCTGCATCTCCCATGCCGAACCAGGGATCACCGGCCGCCAGCAGGCCGTGGCCGCGACCCTCGACCCCCCAATGGCACGGACCCTGCACCCATGCCCCCGCACGGGAGGTCTCCACGAGCACAGGCCGGCAACCTCTTCAGCGTCCTGTTACGTCCGGCGGTGCCGGCGTGGAGGCGAGGAGCGACGAGGTGCCGGCGGACGACGTATCCTGGTGGATGCGCGACCGGTTGCCCGGGATGCATCTCGCCGGACACGCCTTCCCGACACCGGAAGGAGCGCATGGCAGTGACGAGGACCGGATGGCGCCCGACGACTGGATGGCGCTGACGAGGACCGGATGGCGCTGACGAGGACCGCATTGACAGTGACGAGGATCGAATGGCAGTGACGACGACGCCACCGAGCCCCGACGCCTTGATGGCGACCGAGCCGATCCCGGTACCGGTCCTGGGGCACGCGTTGCGGCCGGGGATCGTGCTGCTGGAAGCGCGCGGCGGCGCCGGCGAGCCTCGGGCCGACGACCGCGCACTGGCCCTCCTCGGCTGCCGCGACGGCGCCGAGCTCGCGGCGCGCTGGCCGGCCATCCGGCAGCGCCTGGCGGCCGGGGGCCTGCGCCTGGAGGACCCGGCCGGGACCGCCGCGGCTCCCGGGGCGCTCGGCACCGGCGGCGCTTCCGGGACCCCGGACGCAGCCGGCATCTTCGGCGCCCCCGGCATGTCCGACATCGAGTTGCCCCCGGACCTCGCCGGCGGGCGCCGGGTCCGGGTCTCGCCGGTGTACATGGACCGCGCGGCTGCCCCCGTCGCCGCCGCTGCCACCGCGACCACCGCCACCGCCGTCTCCGACGCCACCGCCGGGGACATCGCCGCCGCCGGCGACAGCCGCCCGGCCGCACCCGCCGCGCTGCTGCTGCAGGACGCCGAGCTCGCGACGGCGCTCGAGAGCGACCTGCGCGCGGCGGCGCAGATGCGTTCGCTGGCGCAGATCACGCCGGCCGTGGCGCACGATCTGCGAGCGCCGATCAACGCCATGGTGCTGAACCTCGAGGTGCTGAAGGAGACGCTCGCTCCCCCGCCGGGCTCCCTCCCCGGGAACCCCGCGCACCCGGCGGCGGGCCTCGCCCAACCGGCGCCATCTCCCTACGGGCCGCAACCAGGACCGGCGCGGCGCCCTGGGAGCGCCGGCCGCGATCCGCGCGACCGCCAGCAGCGCTACCTCGCGGTGCTGCGCGAGGAGCTGGCGCGGCTGCACCAGTCGCTCGAGCTGTTCCTCGCCCACATCTCGCCCCGCGGCGAGCGGCAGGAGACCTTGGACTGGCGCGGGCCGGCGCAGGACCTCGCCGCCCTGCTGCGCCCGCCGGCCCGCAAGCAGCAAGCCCAGATCGAGCTGCTGGTGCCCGATGCCGCGGTGCCGATCGTCGCCCAGCGGTACCTGCTGCGCCAGGCGTTGCTCCACCTCGGCCTGGCCATTCTCGAGCGGGTGCCGCGCGACGGCACGCTCGAGATCCGCCTCGAGCGCCTGCCGGCGCGGGCGCGCCTGCGCATCGCCGCCGGCGCCCGGCCCGGCATGGCAGCCGCACAGCAGGCCATCGCCGTACCCGCCACCGCGCCCGCCACCGCGGCACCCGCCGTACCCGCCGGACCCTCCGCCTCAGCCGCGGCCGCCGCCACCGCCCCACCCGCCGCCGGGTCTGCGCCCTCCGCAGCATCCGCCGCGCCCGCGCCCGCCATCACCGCCGCATCCGCCGCGGCCGCATCCGCCGCGGCCGCGCCCGCGCCGGCCGCACCCGCCGCCGCCCTGCGGCCGCCCGCGCCGCGCTTCTCCGCCGCCGGCACCGACGCGCGCGAGCAGGTGGCGCACGCCATCGTCGCCGCGTTCGGCGGCACCTCGTGGCCGGCCGACCCGGATGGCGATCTGGCGTTTGAGATAGAGTTCCCCCTGGCAGAATCGCACTGAGGTCAAGATGCCCCACGCGCTCGCGGTCGACGACGATCCGAACTTCCTCTCCGCGCTGGCCGAGCTGATCGAAGGCCAGGGCTTCACCACGAACACCGCGCTGAACCTCCGCGACGCCCGCGTCCAGCTGAGCCACCGCTCCCCGGACGTGGCGCTGGTCGATCTCTACCTCCCCGACGGCAGCGGCATCGATCTGTTGAAAGACCTCGAGAGCGGCGCCGCCACCGAGGTGGTGCTGATGACCGGCCATGCCGACGTCGAGAGCGCCGTGCAGGCGCTGCGCCTGGGCGCCAGCGACTACCTCACCAAGCCGCTCGACATCGGCCACCTGAAGAGCATCCTGGCGAACGTCGCGAACATGCAGCCCGGTGTCGGCGCGGCCGGCGAGGCCGAGAGCGGCCGCGAAGGCGACGGGCGCGAGGAGGGCGCCTCCCAGGAGGTGGGGCGCCTCGGCCTGCTGCTCGGCGCGTCCGAGCCGATGCTGCTGACCTACGAGATGATGAACCGGGTGGCGCCGACCGACGCCACCGTCCTGCTGGTCGGCGAGAGCGGCACCGGCAAGGACCTGGCGGCGACCACGCTGCACCTGCTGAGCCGGCGTGCCAAGGCCCCCTTCCTGCCCCTGAACTGCGGCGCCATCTCCCCCACCCTGATCGAGAGCGAGCTCTTCGGCCACGAGCGCGGCAGCTTCACCGGCGCCCAGCACCGCCACAAGGGCTACTTCGAGCGTGCCCACGGCGGCACCTTGTTCCTCGACGAGATCAGCGAGATGCCGATCGAGCTGCAGGTCAAGCTGCTGCGGGTGCTCGAGACCGGCACCCTGGCGCGCATCGGCGGCGACCAGCAGGTCGCCGTCGACGTGCGGGTGATCGCCGCCACGAACCGCGATCCGCACCGCGCGGTGGCCGACGGCAAGCTGCGCGAGGACCTGCTCTACCGGCTGCAGGTCTTCCCCATCCAGATGCCGCCGCTCTCCGAGCGCAGCGGCGACGTCGACCTGCTCGCCACCTACTTCCTCGACCAGCTGAACGAGCGCCAGGGCACCGGCAAGCGCTTCGCGGCCGAGGCGCTCGAGCGGCTGAGGAACCATTCCTGGCCCGGCAACGTCCGCGAGCTGAAGAACGTCATCCACCGCGCCTTCATCATGGCCGACGAGGAGATCACCCCGCGCAGCCTGCCGCGCGAGGTCGGCGGCGAGGCCGGGGCGGCGCGCAGCCTGCACTTCCAGGTCGGCGCCTCGATCGCGGACGTCGAGCACCGCCTCATCGTGGCGACCCTCGATGCCTATGCCGGCAACAAGCGGAAGACCGCCGAGGTCCTTGGGGTGAGCCTGAAGACGTTGTACAATCGCCTCAACACGTACCGCGTGAGTGAGGCCTAGACGCCCGAGAGAAGCCCGACCCCCAGAGACGCTCCCAGACCCTTCGCAGGGCGAGCCGCGGCTCCGCCGTCGCCGCCCTGCCGGCGCACCGGCGGTTCAGGCACCATTCGCCGGTCCGGCATCGCGGCACCCCGGCAATCACTGCAGCGCGCCCTGCGGACGAAGGGACGAATCGGCGGCCCCACTTGAGGAGCCGTTCGGGAGAGTGTATACTCCCCGATCGTCCAGGGACTTGGGACGGTCTTGGACAGGAGGCTGTGGCACAAAACCTGCTTTGTTCGATGTGGGGGTCCCGAGTCCAGCCCCACCGGCATCATGGAAGGTCGCGACGCTTGCTGCCGCGATCGCTCGACCCGGTCAGGACATGAGGCGTGACGGAAGAGGATGCAGATGCTGCTGATGCCGCGGATGCTGGACGAGATGCTGGACGAAGAGAACGCGCCACGATGGAAAGCCACAGCCACCGTAACGCCCGCGAAGCCTTCGGCGTCTTTCGTGCGCCCACGTTGACCCTCGCCATGCTGGCACGAATCACCGTCGCATCGGCGGGCATGTTGGGAGTCCTGAGCGGCTCTGCCGCCTGCAGAACCGCCGAGGAGGCGCGCACGTATGCGACCGACTCGACCATTACCTCGGCGGTCAAGGCCAAGCTGGCCGCCGACGGCGACCTCAACGCTGCCGAGGTTGCCAAGTTCGTGGTGACCGCCAAGGAAGGCGTGGTAACTCTGAAGGGGCGGGTAAAGACCGACCTCGCCCGCGAGAGGGCAGAGCGCGACGCGCGCGAGACGGACGGCGTGCGGCGGGTCATCGACCTGGTCAAGGTGGGCGATCTGCCGTAAATCGCCCTGTCATCTTCAATCCAGTTACATGTCAGAAGGGAGACAAACCATCATGAAGAAGTCGCTCGTTTACCTGTCCTTGACGTGCTTGCTGGTCGGCCTGCTGAGCCTGGTCGGCTGCAAGAAGGAGGAGACCACGGAGGAGACGACTCCGCCGAGCACCTCCACGACCACCACCACCGAGACCACCAGCTCCGACATGGGTACCGGCGGAGCGATGGGCAGTGACATGGGCACGGGGTCCTCCTCGATGGGCACCGACAACATGGGCACTGGCACCACCCCGCCGCCCGCCAAGTAACCGGCGTCTCGGAGCTGCGTTTGCGAAGGGCGCTCGCGCGGCGGGCGTCCTTTTTTTTGCTTGCTCTCGTCGCTTTTTTTCCTGGGGCACCGTGGACTGCGAAGTGCGGTGGCTTCCTGGGAGGCGCGCTGCCCTGAGAAGCCCCGAGGGGTTGCCTCCGGGCGCCCTTCTGGACGGGCCGCGGGCAGCGGATCTCGGCCTCCGGACTCGCTATGGGCGAGGCCCGCCCGGTGTCCTCCGCCGGATCGGATCAGGCCTCGCCCAAAGCGAGTCCGGAGGCCGAGATCCGTTGCCCGCCGGCCCTCACCTCCCTCCCCTCGGCGATCTGGTCTCTCCGGCCACCTGTCTCCCGGCCTCCTGTCGTCCTACTGGCACTTGGCGGGAGGAAGGACGCAGGCGCCACCCCGGTCGAAGATTGATCGTCGAAGAGGTTGGCGGCCGGAGAGATCGCTGGCCGGAGAGATGGGTGGCCGAAGAGACTCGTGGCCGTAGGGGGAGGAGGGCAGGGCCGCGGGGGGCGGATCTCCTCGCTGCCGACCTTTGGGCGAGGCGCCGCATTCCACCACTCCCTCCGCATCCACGACCCCCAGCGCCTCGCCCAAAGGGAGGTAGCGAGGAGATCCGCTCCCCGCGGCTCGGTTCGGAGGGGGTCCCCTAGGACGCCGGGCGGCGGATGTCGAGGAGGAAGCGGGCGGCGGCGGCGCGGAACTCGTCGGTCCACTCGTGGCCGCCGTCGAAGATGAGGGGGTGGATGTCGACGCCCTTGGCGCGCAGGAGCTCGACGTCGTGCTCCATCTTCACGGCGTCGTACCACTCCTCGCTGCTGCCGCGGCCGAGCAGCACCGGCGGGAAGCCGGGGAGATCCCGCTCCGCGATCTCCGGCGGCAGATCGCCCCCCAGCACGATCACGCCCTGGCAGATGTGGCCGCAGGCGGCGGCCGCGCGGTAGGCCATCGCCGCCCCTTGCGAGAAGCCGAGATAGACCAGGCAGATCTCCGGGGGCAGCTCGCGCCGCACCTCGGCGACCACGCCGCCCACGAAGGCGATGTTGTCGGCGATGGCCTGCTCGCGGTTGAAGCGGGTCATCCAGCTCGCGATCACCTCGCCCTGGCGGTTGTAGAAGGGATGCAGCGCCTGAATCGCGCACAGCGCCCAGCCCGCCGCGCCGGGGATGCGCCGCAGCTCCGCCAGGTGCCTCTCGGCATTCTCGCCATAGCCATGGAAGCCGACCAGGCACCCCGCCGGCGACGGCGGCACCTCGAGCAGGTAGGTGCCGTGCACACTGGTCACGATCTGGCGGACTTCCACCGAAAGGCTCTCTCCTGCGCGGCAACCGCGCGACATGGGAACGCCGGGAGATGCCCCGGCTGTCACAAGCCGGTAACCCCGCGGGGGGCATCGGCATTCCACGCACGCCTCCGGGGAATCTCCCTCCGAACACCTCCGGGGAATCTCCCTCCGGCCGGGCGCCTACGGGGAATCTCCCTCCGACCCGGGTCGCTGGGGGCGGATCTCCTCGCGGACCTCCCTTTGGGCGAGGCGCTAGGGTAGTGGATGCGTGGGGGTGAGCGACTGCGGCGCCTCGCCCAAAGGTCGGCCGCGAGGAGATCCGCCCCCAGCGGCCCTGGCCCTCCTCCCCTCCGGCCAGTAAGCCCTCCGGCCACCTACCCCTACGGCCATCAATGACTGATTCTTGGCTCTGCGGACTCTCAGGCGGCGCCCGAGAAGGCTTTCGCGGCTTCCCCGGGGCACCGTGATGCGCACGAAGAGCTTGGCAGGGAACAGATCGTCCTCCCCGGATTCGGCTTGACAGGTCATCAAACGCTGTAATAGAATTTTGT
This sequence comes from Thermoanaerobaculia bacterium, assembly GCA_035603475.1. Classification (GTDB taxonomy): domain Bacteria; phylum Acidobacteriota; class Thermoanaerobaculia; order Multivoradales; family UBA5704; genus JASLEW01. The sequence continues at coordinate 7,337 of DATNKH010000304.1, read as the reverse complement.
ATTACGCGGAAATAAGGTCGCCAAAAGGCGGTGCCCAGTGAGTTGGGAGGACACGACACCCACCAGGTTGAAGTTCCTGCTCGGCATCACATCTGGCAAGACCGACACGCTGGACAAGGCCCTCGAGAAGACCTGGATCGCTCATGTCGTCATCGCTGGCATAGGCATCGCCATGGTGCTCGACATCGGCAAGGTGACGGAATCCGTCTTCCTCCACCTCCTGGGGAGCTACGATCACAGGACAGCTGCCGCCATCTTATTGGCAATTAGCTTGTACTATTCTATGAAGACCGGGCCTTTGCTCACAGCGTTCAATCAGGCCAGGATGCTCCGGGATGATCTATTGGATGCCTATCTGGCAGGCCAGAAGGGCATGGTCGACCCGCTTCGTCAGCCCACCAGCTTCCTGGCAGCTGTATTCTACGATGACGAGCCCGGACCCGGCCACGCCGGCGGCGGCTCTGGGTGGCGATGGAAGCTCGAAGAGTGGGTGCCAAAGTGGGTGCCCTATTTCGTCATCACAACTTTCGTTGTCTCCCTCGCTCAAGCGGCCCCACTCTTCTTGGTGTATGAGGCGTATCACGCAAGCCCACGGTTCTGGCTGGTGATCGTGATCGTATCAGCCTTCCTGCTGGCACTCTATTATATGCTCTGGAAACCACCTTCTTCGACAGCAACGACGGCGAGTCGCTCAACGCGGCCATGGTACAAGGAGATTCGCGATGGAGATGTCGAAGGCGTCGAACCACCAGGGAAGGCGCAGAGCGAGCAGTCTCGCCGTTCCTTGGCGGTCCGCGTCCTCCTCGTGTCGGTGATCCTCTGGGTCGCCTTATTCACATTCTTGAACTGGGACAACCTCACGCAGGACAAGGACGATCAGGCGCAGCGGCCTGGAGGGTGCTGTGATCTCGCGAACGCGGCGCGACCGGCTCCTTCGCACTAGGAGAGTCGCGCTACACCTGCCTCGCCGCTTCCGGCGTGTTGGCGCGTCGTCTCGGCGGAGCTCCTGCTTTTCCGGATGAGATTCAGCTCTTCACTGGAAGTAGCCGTTGACGTCCACGATGAGCTGGACGGTACCGACGCTCTGGTTCAGCACGACGAAGCTCCCCGAGCCGTCCCTGGCGAGCCCCAGGATCGAATTGTTCGCCCGGGTCTGACCGGCGGCGTAATCGATCGCCGAGGTCTGCGGCAGCGGTTGGCCGCCGGGTGCCAGCGTCAGGAAGCCTGCCGCGGCCGCGCCCGTGATGGTGACGTTCACGGACACCGAGGGCGCGCCGCCGGGGATGCCGCACACTCCGGCGATCACGAGGGTCCGCTTCTCGCCCGCGCCGAGCGCCGGTCCGCCGAGGCTGCCCTGGGCGCCGCGGGTGTCGAGGACCCGGCAGGGCGCCAGCGTGTAGAAGAACGCCGGCGTCGTCGCCGGCCACGAGACCTCCGCGGGGCTGTAGGAGTCGTTCGTCGTGTCGTTGCCCAGCTGCCCGTGATCGTTGGATCCCCAGCCCCAGAGAGTCCCATCGGAGCGGAGCGCCAGGCTATGCCAGTCGGGCGTCTGCACGGAGACCACGTAGCCGCCGTCGCCGAAGGGAGGGACCTTGACGGGCAGGGGGTGGGGGTCTTGATCGGCAGTGCCAATTCCCAGTTGTCCGTTGTAATTCCGCCCCCAGGCCCAGACCGTGTGATCGGCGGTGATGGCGCAGTTGTCCCGATCGCCGGTGGGTCCGGCAAAGATCACGTTCGTCAGATTCTGGACGGGACCGGGAAGATCCTGATTCGCAGTCGTTCCGTCACCGAGCTGTCCCAGATTGTTCCAACCCCACATCCACATCGTGCCATCGGACTTCAACGCATTCGGTTCCTGGAAGTCGGCCGACACGGCCACGACGTTCGCCAGCCCCATGACCTGGATGGGCGTGTAGCTGTGATCGCCGAACTGCCCCTGCCCCAGCTCCCCGTAATCTCCCGTTCCCCAGACCAGGACCGTGCCGTTGGACATCAGGACCATGCTGACGGTATAGCCGGCGGAGATGGAGACAGGATGATTCGTCGGGACGTTCGGCAGCCCGCCGACCTGCAAGGGCGCGTGCGCGTCATTCGTCGTCCCATCCCCGACCTGGCCGTAGCGATTGTAGCCCCAGGCCCACACCGTGCCGTCCGACTCGAGCGCGAGACAGTGGTATCCCCGCCCGCTGATGGCCACGACCTTCGTCAGACCGCTGGCCTGAACGGGCGTGTGCGCGTCACTCGTCGTGCCATCCCCCAGTTGACCCACGCCATTCCAGCCCCAGGCCCAGACCGTGCCGTCCGATCGGAGAGCGAGGTTATGACCCTCTCCCGCGGAGATGGCGACGATCGAATTCAAGTACCCGACGTTCCCCGGTCCATGCACCCTGAGAGGCACATGGCTGTCGTAGGTCGTATCGGTGTAGGACGTGCCAGCCTGGTTGTCACCCAGCTTGCCGTAGGCGTTGCTTCCCCAGGTCCACACGCTGCCGTCCGCCAGCCGCGCGATCGTATGCCTCCCCCCGCCCCAGAATTGTCGAATGGGCGAGGGTGGGAGATTGGAGCTCGCCCGTGCGGCGAGAGACGAAGCCAAGGCGACGACGAAGACCGTGACCGTGACCGTGACGGCGCTTCTGTTCTTCACCTTGCTCCTTCCGGCGCGGCGCGGTGTCGTGAGTGCACCCCCGCAACCGCAAGAAGGGTGCCACGCGCCGGCTGCCGGCTCTGCGAGGCGTAGCAGAGGTGGATCCTGCGACGCCGCGCCGTGCAGGCCGACACTTCTTCTCGGAAGCCACCTAATTTTTGTCAGGCCACCCGCCCCGCCGCGGCGCTGCCCGCCAGCCTCTGCGGCCTCGCCGCGCCGGCCGGAGGGGGCGGTGCCGGCGCCTGCCGCCGGCGGACCGCCACCGCCCGATGAAGTGAGCATTTGACCAATGATTCCCCGTGCCGCATGATTCTCTCGTACCGGGAACCAGGAGGTCGCCATGCCGGAGTGCCGGAGCGCTTGTGCCGCCCAGGTGTTCGCGCTCTTCAGGGGCCAGAAGCCCGACCTGGCGCTGATCGCGGGCTGCGGTTACAACCCCGCCGGGTCCCAGAACTGGCCCCACGGCCAGAAGCTCGCCCAGCAGGATTGGGACGGCCTCGGCGAGCTGGCCAGGACCGAGCGGCGGGAGGGCCTGCGCCGAACCGAGGCGTTCAGCGAGCTCTACGATCCCGACGTCGTCGCCTACCGGGTCGGCGGCCTGGCGCGCATGCCCGCCGCCCACGCCTCGCGCCCGGACGTCGCCGCGGCGCTGCGCGCCCAGCTCGCCTTCTACGCCATCACGGCGCAACCGGGACCGCGCCGGCACACCACCCTCGACATGGCCGGAGAGATCTCGGAGACCGAGGGCGACGCGGCGTTCTACGGCGGCGGTGTCTCGGTCGCGGTGCCCGGCCATCGCTTCCACCCGTCGGTGATCGGCCAGGGCCTCCTCGGCCCGATCCTGGCCTGGGCGCTCGGCTACCCGGCGACCTACGTGCGGCGCCGGATCTCCGCCGACGTGAGCACCAACTTCTGGCCGCTGGCGCTGCTCGAGCTCGCCCTGGGAGCGCTCTACGGCCAGGAAACCCCCGAGGCGGCGTGGGGGCTGCAGCCCGGCGACCGCGGCGCGCTGCGCGGCCTCATCGACGGCAACGACCCGGCCGGCCTCGATCACGCCCTCGCGGCCCTCGGCGACTTCCCGCTCTTCGGGCCCCTCGAGATCGAGGCCGTCGGCACGGAGGGCGGCCGCACGGTCCGGCTGATCAACGCGGTCAACACCATGAAGCCGCAGCTGGTGGCCTGCCATCTCCGCGACGGGAACTACTTCGCCGCCGTGCCCCAGCGCTTCAGCAGGCTGCAGGCCGGGCTGTCGACGTCCGCCGACACCGGCGCCGCCTTCCGCGCGGTGGGACCGGACGGCAGCACGATCGACGTCCCCTACGCGCCCGGAGCCGAGCTCTTCCGCTGCCACTGGGGCGGCGCCTTCACGCCGGCGCGTCGTGCCGGCACGGCCCCCGGGCCGCGCCCCGCCCCGCCGGAACCCGCGCCTCCGGGACCCGCACCCACTCCTTCTCCGGAGAAACCGCTCGTGCCGCTGGTGCAACCTGTGCAGCCGGTGCGGCCGGTGCCGGATCGCGCGGCCGAGCTTCGCGCCATCGCCGCGGCGATCGCCGGCCGCCAGCTCCCCGCCAAGGCCGCCTTCGCGGCGCAGCGCGAGCTGCAACGGCGCATCGTCGCCGAGCTCGAGAGCGGCGCGCCGGCGAGGCCGCTCGCCAGCATCGCCGACGACCTCGACAGCTTCGGCATCGGCGCCTGGGCACCGCTCGCCGCGCAGCTGCGCGCGATGGACGCGGGCACGCCCGCGCCGGCGAAGGCACCCTGACAGCGACCAGGAGGCGGCGAGTGACAGGAACCGGGCGCATCGGGGTGGTGACCGCGCTGGGTGCGGGTGTGCTCCTGTTCATGGTTGCCGCTCGGCCGGGGCGCCCACGCGACGCCGCGGCGCCAAGACCGGCGGCTGGCGCGCAGGCGTTCCTGGACCAGCTGCGCACGGCGACCGGCACTCCGGCAGTGTCGGGAGCGGTGGCGCTCGGCGGGAAGGTCGTCTTCTCGGGCGGTGCCGGGATGATCGACCTCGAGAACCAAGTTGCCGCGACCGGCAGCTCCGTCTACAACATCGGCTCATTCTCGAAGGCAGTGACCGCCATCGCCGTGATGCAGCTCGTCGAGCAGCGGCGCATCGCGCTCGACGACGACATCCGGTCCTACGTGCCGGAGTTTCCCGACAAGGGAGTGACGATCACCATCCGGAATCTGCTCACGCACACCTCCGGCATTCGGCACTACCACCCGACCGATTTCCCCGGGACGCCGGACAACGAGAACATCCAGCCGATCGCGAGCTGGAAGGACGGTCTGCGGTTCTTCGCCGCGGACCCGCTGCTCTTCCCGCCCGGTAAGTTCTTCTTCTATTCGTCCTACGCGGTGAACCTGCTCCAGGGTGTCGTCGAGAAGGCCGCCGGCGAGACGTTCGAGGCGTACCTCGGCGAGCACGTCTGGAAGCCGGCGGGAATGGCGAGCGCGTCGTTCGACATCCCCGAACGCATCGTGCCGCGCCGCGCGCGGTCGTACCGCATCGATCACGGCACCGTGCACAACTACTACTACAACGACCTGCGCTACAAGTTCGCGAGCGGCGGCATGATCGCGTCGGTCGAAGACCTCGCCAAGCTCGGCGCGGCGCTGAATCACGGCCTCTTGCTTCGCCCCGAGACGCGGGCGACGCTGCTCTCGCCGCAGATCGACGGCCTCCTGCAGTTCCGGGAAGGCGCGGCGCCGGCGCCAGTTGGCTTCGAGCAAGCGATGCTCTGGCGAGTCCGGCGCGACGGCGAGGGAAGGCGCGTCGCCTACGAGTGCGGATCGGTGAAAGGCTTCAACGCCTGTCTCGTCGACTTCCTCGACGACGACCTGGTCGCCGCTGTCGCGACCAACTCCTTCGAATGCTGCGGCTGGCCCAAGGCCGACGCTCTCGCGGCACTCTTCCGCCGACCGTGATCCGCGACGCAACGTTAGCCTTTAATGAGCGCCATTGCGATCCGATCACAAGAAGCTTGCCGTTCTGCAGGCAGCCGCACGTAATTCTTCCACCATTGTTCCGTCCAGGTTGCGGAAGAAACAGCCGGACGAGTAGTCAAACAACTTCACCCGTTATCAGCCCGCTGCCATTGAGCGGCGCTCCGCCGTCTCGATGTCGGGTCTGCTGCGATACGACCCCACAGAGGAGGGGCGCCTGCGGCGGTGAATGGGTCTCCGCGGCTAAGGAATCGGGACCGCGTAGAGCCCCTCACCGGCGGTTCCAGCGTAGAGATAACGCTGGCCGATGCTCCCGCCGATCGCCAGCGAGCCATCGAGGATCTCGACGGGCACTCCCGGCAGCGGCTGCCAGTGCCTGCCACCGTTCATCGTGCGGAAGACTCCTAGGCCATCGACCTCGACATAGGCCACCTGCGGGTCGCTCGGATCGGCAACCAGAGCAGCAATTTGACCGGCAGGGAGACCCATCGACCTCTGCGACCATCTGACCCCCTGGTCGGTACTCCTGTAAACACCGGAAGTGAAGGAGCCCGCCCACAGGATCCGGTGATCGGTCGGGCTCACGGCCAGGACGAAGGCGTCGAAGGCCAGACCCGCCGCCGCCAACGCAGAGAAGCTGCGACCATCGTCGATGCTCTTCCAGAGACCTCCAACGGTCGGCGTGTAGAGAAACCCGTAGACCACTCGCGGATCCACGGGATCGACGAAGATCCCGCCCGCCCCGGTGAAATCCTGCTGGGAACAGTGCCAATCGAGGCCGCCGTCGCTGCTCTCGAGGAGCGCGCAATCCGTGTCGCAAGATTCCGCGACCCCAAACGCGTGACGGCCATCTCGGTCGGGAACGAGCTCCACGAAGTCGTTACAATTGGGGTCCCCGAGCTGCGTCCAGCTCTTCCCTCCATCCGAGCTCCGCAGGGGCGGGTAGTCGATATCGATCTGGACCCACAGCTCGTCTCCGGCCAGAGCCAGGGTCCACACTTCTAGAGGGGAAAATACGTTGCCGACATCGGACGGGTTAATCGGGCGCCAGTGACGCCCCCCATCTTGACTCGCCAAGACGCCAGCTTCACCGGTACCAACGTAGACCTGTCCCGACCGTGCATCTGCTGCGAGCCCGGTGATCACCGTGGCGATGAGACCGTGGTCCGCCCGCGACCAGTGGAGACCGCCATCAACCGAGCGGAAGAGTCCTCCCTGGACTGCACCTGCCAGGAGTCCCTCGGGTGCGCCGGTATCGGCTGCCAGCATCTGAATGACGGCAGGGGTCGGGCCGACGACCGTCCAGGTGGACCCTCCGTCGGCGCTCTCCAGGAGCGTTGTGAGTCCGCCCGTGCAGGACGAGTCCGCCGTCGACGCCCGGTACAGCTTACCGTTGGCGCTCACCACTGTTGCACAGGGGCCATAGTAGTCGCCGTTGAAGGTCGGCGCGTTCCAGGTCTCGCCAAAGTCTCTGCTCGTGACGAGCTCGCTGGAGGAGATGTACAGCGTGTGGGTCGTCGGGTCCTGCTGGATACCAGACGCGTCGGGACAGTAATAGAAGGCGAAGCCACTGTCATCGGTCACGACCGCCGGGTGCCAGTCGCGACCGCCGTTCGAGCTCTTCCAATACGTCCCGCAAGAGCCGGAATCGTCCTCGATCGCGATGACCGAGTCAGGCGATCGAGGGCTGACGGCAATCGCCGCGATTCCCCCGAGCCTCTCCACGCTGAGGCCGCCGCTG
>DATNKH010000303.1:0-5898 GCA_035603475.1 Thermoanaerobaculia bacterium | reverse complement strand
CTGGCCGCAGCCGAGGCGGCCGAGCGCTTCGATCGCCCCTTCACCCTCGGCGAGCCGCTCGACGATCGGGTGTTGCTCGACCAGGCCGAGGCACAGGAGGAGGAGGAGAAGAAGGAGAGTGCGGGGGCGCCCGCGACGTCGGTGTCCGGCGACGAGCCGGCGCTGCGGGCGACACAGGAGGAGCCCGTATCCCCGTTCGGCGCCGCGCCCCGGTCCGCTCGGTCCGACGGCGAACCTGCGGTGCCCCTGGAGGCCGCCGCGACGCCAGTGCCCCCGGCGATCCCTGCGCCAACCTCAGCCTCACCGACATCGGTGACTCCGGAAACCCCGGCGATCCAGGCGATCCCTGCGACCCCGGAGACACCGGCGACCCCGGAGACATCGGCGACCTCGGAAACCGCCGAGCGGGCCGCCGCCGCGGGGAACGGCCAGCCCGCCGCGCTGCCGGCCGCCGATGTCTCCGATGCCTCCGATGCCGCCGGTGCCGGCGCCGCCGGCCTGGGCGACCAGGATCTCGATCGCATCGCGCGCCGGGTCGTCGAGCTGATCGGCGACAAGGTGGTGCGCGACATCGCGTGGGAAGTCATCCCGGACCTCGCCGAGGTCGTGATCAAGGATCGTCTGCGGGAGCTCGAGAGCCAGATCGAGTGACATTCCTGCCGGCGGCGGCCCTGCAAGCGCCGGCAGCGGTCCCCGTCACGCGCCGCCCCTGGCGCCCGGCACGACGGGCCCGCGAATCGCCTGCCGCGCGCCATCGTCCATCATGAGCGACCAGGAAAAGGACGTCGTGAGCCGCCGGGAAGAGCTCGACAAGCGCTTCGATCCGCACGCCTACGAGCGCGCCTGGCAGCGGCGCTGGGCCGAGAGCGGCATCTTCCGCGCCGAGGCGCCTTCGACGCGCCGGCCATTCTGCATCATGATCCCGCCGCCCAACGTGACCGGGAAGCTGCACCTCGGCCACGCCCTGCAGACGGCGCTCGAGGACCTGCTGACCCGCTGGCGGCGAATGAGCGGCGACGACGCCCTGTGGCTGCCGGGGACCGATCACGCCGGCATCTCGACGCAGCTGATGGTCGAGCGCCAGCTGGCGGCCGAGGGCACCGACCGTCGGACCCTGGGACGCGAGCGCTTCCTCGAGCGCATGTGGGCCTGGAAGCGCCAGTACCATGGCAACATCCGCGAGCAGCTCGATCGCCTGGGAGCGAGCTGCGATTGGAGCCGCGAGCGCTTCACGCTCGACGCGGGACTGTCGGCGGCGGTGCGCGAGGCGTTCGTGCGCCTGTACGGCGAAGGGCTCATCTCTCGGGGCGAGTACCTGGTCAACTGGTCGCCGGTCCTGGGCACCGCCATCTCCGACCTCGAGGTCGAGACGAAGACGGTGGCGGGGAAGCTCTACCACATCGCCTACCCGCTGGAAGAGGCGGCGGGCGGCGGCGAGGTGGTGGTGGCCACCACCCGCCCCGAGACGATGCTCGGCGACACCGCCGTCGCCTTCCATCCCGACGACGAGCGCTACCGGCACCTGCTCGGCAAGGCGGCGGTGCTGCCGCTGATCGGCCGCCGCTTGCCGTTCGTCGCCGACGCGGCGGTCGAGCGCGACTTCGGCACCGGCCTGGTGAAGCTGACCCCGTTCCACGACGCCAGCGACTTCGAGATGGCGCGCCGCCATGGCCTTCCCGGCGTCACGGTCATCGATCAGCAGGGGCGGATGACCGCCGAGGCCGGCCCTGACTTCGCCGGCCTCGACCGCTTCGCGGCGCGCGCCAAGGTGGTCGAGCGCCTGCACGCGGCCGGGCTGCTGCGCAAGGTCGAGGATCACGTCCACAACGTCGGCCATTCGGAGCGCAGCGGCGAGCCGATCGAGCCGCTGGTCTCGACCCAGTGGTTCTGCGACATGTCGGGCATGGCGGCGCGCGCGCTGGCGGCGCAGCGTGAGGGCCGCCTGCGCCTGATCCCCGAGAGCTGGGTGAAGACCTGGGAGCACTGGCTCGAGAACATCAAGCCCTGGTGCATCTCGCGCCAGCTCTAGTGGGGCCACCAGGTCCCGGCCTGGTACGACGAGGACGGGCGGTGCTTCGTGGCGAAGAGCTTCGAGGAGGCGGCCGCGGCGGCCGGCACCGACCGGCTGACCCAGGACCCGGACGTGCTCGACACCTGGTTCTCCTCCGGGCTGTGGCCGTTCTCGACCCTCGGCTGGCCGCAGCGGACCGTCGACTACGAGACCTTCTATCCGACTTCGGTGCTGATCACCGGTTACGACATCCTGTTCTTCTGGGTGGCGCGGATGGTGATGCTCGGCCTGCACTTCACCGGCGAGGTGCCCTTCGCGGCCGTGCACCTGACCGGCCTGGTGCGGGATGCCGAGGGCGTCAAGATGTCGAAGACGCGCGGCAACGTGCTCGATCCGATCGAGCTGGTCGAGGAGTTCGGCGCCGACGCGGTGCGCTTCACCCTGACCTCGCTGGACGTCCCGGGGCGCGACATCCCGCTCAACCGCGACCAGCTCGCCGGCTATCGCGCCTTCGGCAACAAGATCTGGAATGCCGCGCGTTTCGCTCTCGGGCGGGTGGGGGAGGCGGAGGTGCAGCCCGCTCTCGACCCGCGCGGGCTCGAGGCGCCGGAACGCTGGATCCTGTCGCGGCTGTCGCGGCTGGCGGCGGACGTCGACGCCCGGTTCGGCGCCTTCCGCTTCGACGAGGCTTGCAACCGGCTGTACCATTTCTTCTGGGGCGATCTCTGCGACTGGTACATCGAGCTCGCCAAGCCTGCCCTGTCCGGCGAGGCGCCGCGGCCGCGCACCGGCGAGGTCCTGCTGACCGTGCTCGACCGCAGCCTGCGCCTGCTGCACCCGGTGATGCCCTTCTTGACCGAAGAGGTCTGGCAGCGCCTGCCGGGACACGAGGCGATTCATCCGGCGACGATCTGCCTGGCGCCGTATCCGACCCGAGAGGAGGCCTGGGAGAGCGCGGAGGTCGAGGCGGACATGGAGATGTTGATGCGCGTCGTGACGCGGGTGCGCGGCCTGCGCTCCGAGATGGGCCTGCCGCCGAAGGCGCGCATCGCCCTCTATCTCGGCGCGTCCCTCGGTGCGTCCCCCTCCCCGGACGGAGCCCCGCAGGAAAGCCGGGAGGAAGATTCGGAGGAGAGGATTGGCGGCGAGGGCGCCGGCCGTCGCGCGCGCTTCCTGGCCGAGCACGAGCACCTGGTGCGCTCGCTGTGCCGCGTCGAGTCGGTGGCCTTCGGGCCGCCGCCCGCGGGCGCCGTGCGCGACCTGGTGGATGGCGTCGACGTCGCGCTGGCGCCGGAGGCCGGTGGGCTCGCGGCTGCGGAGCGCCAGCGCCTGTTGCGCGAGCTCGAGAAGCTCGCCGGCGAGATCGAGCGCGCCGAGCGCCGGCTGGCCGACGCCGGCTTCCTGGCCAAGGCCCCGCCGGCAGTCGTGGCGGGCGGCCGCGAGCGGCTGGCGGAGCTGCGCGAACGCCAGCAGCGGATCCGCGCCAGCCTGGAGGCCGCGGGCGGCTAGTGGCCCGAGCGGGACACTAGGGGCGCCGAGAGAAGACCTCACCTGCTTAAGGGGAGGGAGGGGCGGCGGCGCGGGGGGCGACGGCAGGGCGCCGTCGAGAACGGTACGATCACGAGGGACAGGGGCCGCGGTGGATTTCGAACGCTACGTCACGGAGATCGAGCGGGGGCGGGCGCGCGCCGCAACTGCCGGCGCGCACGGCCCTGAGAACCTGGTGGTGCTCGCCCGCACGGTGTCGACGAATCTCCTGGCGCGCGGCGTCGCGGCGGACTACGAGACGGAAGGGCTGGATCTTACCCCGATGCTGGTCCTGGCGCTCGAGCAGAGCGGCGGACGCGGACGTCAAGGACGGAGCTGGTCGAGCCCGCGCGGCCAGGGAGTCTACGCCACGCTGGCGCGGCCCTACGGGCAGAAGGAACTGCTGCCGGCGCTACCACTGCTCGTGGGCCTCGGACTGTGCCGCGCGCTGGCGCCTCATCTGCCGCACGGTTGCCGGTTGAAGTGGCCCAACGACCTGGTGGTGCCGCATGGGTTGGAGAGCGCGGTTGGCGCCGACGCCGACGAGGCTGCCCGCAGGGGCGACCGTACCAATGGCACCCTCGGCGCTGCCCGCGCCTCCCGCGCCTCCAAGATCGGCGGCATCCTGATCGAGGCGTTGGTGCACCCCGGGGACGCCTGCGTGGCGCTGATCGGCTTCGGCGTCAATCATGGCCAGCGCCTCGAGGAGCTTCCCCCCGGCGCCACCTCCCTGCTGCTCGAGACCGGCGGCCATCTCGGCAGCGGCCGCGGGATCGGCCTGGCCGAGCTGACCTGGGAGCTCGTCGCCGGCGTCGAGCGTGAGCTGGCCCATGTCGGTGACCTGCCCTACGCCGTGGCGGCCTACCGCGAGCTGATCATCCACCGGCCCGGCGAGTGGCTGGTCTGCAAGGTGGGCGAGCGCGAGGTCGCGGGCGCTTTCGCCGGCATCGACGACGCCGGCCGCTTGCGCCTCCGCCCCGCGGCGGTGGGCGCGGCGCCGGGCGCGGGCGCCGGCGCTCGCGCGGAAGACGGTGGGGAGGACGGTGCGGAGGTGGTGGTGCTGTCGGCCGGAGAGGTGGTCGAGCGGTGACGCCGCACGTCCCCGGTGGACCCGCGGCCAAGGGCGGCGGGCGCTCCCGGCACTCCCCGCAGTCCCCGCGCTCCCCGCACTCCCCGCAGGCAGGCGACGAGCTGCTGGTGGTGGTCGACGTCGGCAACACCAACACGGTCTTCGGGGTCTATCGCGGCGACCGCCTGGTCGAGAGCTTCCGGCTGTCCACCGACACCGAGCGCACCGGCGACGAGTACGGTTCGCTGCTGCTGCCGCTGTTCTCGCTGCACGGCATCGATCCGCTGGAGGCCGACGCGGTGGTGATCTCGTCGGTCGTGCCGCCGCTGCACCTCACCCTCGATCACCTGGCGCAGCGCTACTTCGGCCGGCGGCCGCTGTTCGTCGAGCCCGGCGTGCGCACCGGCATGCCGATCCGCTACGACAATCCGCTGGAGGTCGGCGCCGACCGGGTGGTCAACTCGGTGGCGGCGCGCGAGCGCTACGGCGCGCCGGTGATCGTGGTCGATTTCGGCACGGCCACCACCTTCGACGTGGTCAACGCCGCCGGCGAGTACGTCGGCGGCATCATCGCGCCCGGCATCGGCATCTCGGCGGAAGCGCTTTTCGCCCACGCTTCGCGTCTAATCAGGGTAGATGTGCGCAGACCCGACGAGCTGGTGGGCAAGAACACCGCCGCGGCCATCCAGGCGGGCATCTTCTATGGCTACGTCGGGCTGGTGGACGGCATCCTCGAGCGCCTGCTGGCCGAGATCCCCGGGGTCAAGATGGTGGTCGCGACCGGCGGCCAGGCCGACCTCATCGCCAGCGGCTCGAAGTACATCCGCGAGGTCGATCCGATGCTGACCCTGCTCGGCCTCAAGCTGATCCACGAGCGCAATCGGGGCTGATGCCGGAGCCGCGGCAGCTTGACCGACCAAGAGAACGACGGGCTCGAGGATCACGCCTACTTCCTCGCCATCGAGGACCATTTCGTGCGGCTGCGGGGCGCGCCGCTGCTGCTGTCGCCGGCCGACTGGCAGGTGGCGCGCCGCTGGCACCGGCAGGGAATTCCGCTCGAGCTGGTGCGGCGGGCGCTCGAGGAGGTGTTCGCGCGGCGCCGTGAGCGCGGCGCCAAGGGCCGCATCTCGAGCCTGCGCTACTGCGCGCCGGCGGTCGAGGCGGCCTGGACGGACCATTCCGAGCTGGCCGCTCCCGGCGCCCGGGTCGAGGCCGAGGCCTTCGACGCCGCCTCCCGCCTCGCCGCCCTGGCGGCGGCGCTGCCCGGCGGCGGCGCTGGCTTGCGGGCCGA
>DATNKH010000302.1:0-2524 GCA_035603475.1 Thermoanaerobaculia bacterium | reverse complement strand
CGCCGCGCCCTTCGTCGCACCGCGGGGGACGGTCGAGGAAGTTCTCGCCGGCATCTGGGAAGGCCTGCTGGGCCGCGAGCAGGTCGGGGCGGCGGACGATTTCTTCGCTCTCGGGGGGCACTCGCTGCTGGCCACCCAGCTGGTGTCGCGCCTGCGCGCGGCCTTCGGGGTCGAGCTCCCCTTGCACGAGGTCTTCGCCCACCCGGTGCTCGGCCGGCTGGCGGCGCGTCTCGAGGCGGCCCTCGCCCGCCGCGAGGACGGAGCGCCCCGGCTGCCGCCCATCACGCCGGCGCCGCGCGACCGCGACCTGCCGCTCTCCTTCGCGCAAGAGCGCCTCTGGTTCCTCGATCGGCTCGACCCGAGCAACGCGGTCTACAACCTCGCGGCGATGCTGCGGCTGCGCGGGAACCTGCGGCCGGCGGCGCTGGCCGCGGCGTTCGTCGCCACGGTCCGCCGCCACGAGGCGCTGCGCACCTCGTTCGGTATCGTCGCGGGCGAGCCGGTGCAGGTGATCGCGCCGCCGGAGCGGGCGCGGCTCGAGATCGCGGCGATCGATCTCGCGGCGCTGCCAGGACCGCGGCAGGGAGCCGAGGCCGAGCGCCTCGCGCGGCGGCAGGCGCGCCGCCCCTTCGACCTGGCGCGCGGGCCGCTGCTGCGGGTGGGCCTGCTGCGGCTGGGCGCCGGCGACCACCTGCTGCTCTTCGTCGTGCACCACATCGCCTGCGATGGCTGGTCGATCGCGGTCCTCACCCGCGAGGTCGCGGCGCACTACGGCGCGGCGCTCCCGGGCCCCGGTGCGCGGCCCGCCGGCCTGCCCGAGCTAGCCGTGCAGTACGCCGACTTCGCCTGCTGGCAGCGCGCCTGGCTCACTGGCGACGTGCTCGCGCGGCATCTCGCCTGCTGGCGCCGGCGGCTCGCCGGCATCGAGACGGCGCTCGAGCTGCCGGCCGACCGGCCGCGCCTGCCGGCACCGGATCTCCGCGGAGCGCGGCGCGAGCTGCGCCTCGGCGCCGAGCTGACCGCGGGCCTGCGCCGGACCGGGCGGCGGGAAGGGGCGACCCTCTTCATGCTCCTGCTGGCCGCCTTCCAGGCGGTGCTCGCGCGCCATGCGCAGCAGCGCCGGCTGGTCGTGGGCACGCCGATCGCCAACCGCGATCGCGCCGAGACCGAGGGCCTGATCGGCTTCTTCGTCAACCTGCTGGCGCTGGCCGGCGATCTCAGCGGCGAGCCGTCGTGGCGGGAGCTGATCGCGCGGGACCGCGAGGTCTGCCTGGAGGCCTACGCCCACCAGGAGCTGCCGTTCGAGAAGCTGGTCGAGGAGCTGGCGCCGCGCCGCGACCTGTCGCGCAGCCCGCTGTTCCAGGTCATGCTGGTGCTGCAGAACACGCCGCGGGAGGAGCCGGCCCTGGCCGGGCTGGCGGTCTCCCGCCTCGAGATTCCCGCCGAGACGGCGCGCTTCGAGCTCACGGCGACGGTGACGGAGACCGGGTCCGAGCTGGCGGTGGCGCTCTCCTACCGGACCTCCCTGTTCGATGCGGCGACCGTCACGCGCTGGCTGGGGCACCTCGAACGGGCGCTCGCGGTCCTGGCGGCCGACCGCGAGGAGCCGGTCCGCGACGGGCTGGTCTGGGAGACGCCGTTGCTCGCCGCGGCGGAGATGGCGCAGCTGCTGGTGGAATGGAACGACCAGCCTGGAGAGCCCTCAGGGGAATGCCGCACGGCCACCGAGGTCGTGCGGCGGCCGCGACAGGCGATAGGCGGAGCCGCGGCCGACACCGGCCTGGCCTGGGCGGCGCCTCCGGACGCTGACCTCGGCGAGCTGTTCGCGGCCCAGGCGGCCTGCACTCCCGACGCTCCGGCGGTGCGCTGCGAGGAGCGCTGCCTCACCTACCGGCAGCTCGCCGAGCGGTCCGAGCGCCTGGCGTTGCGCCTGCGCCGTCTCGGCGTCGGCCCCGAGGTCGCGGTCGGCCTTCTCGTCGAGCCGTCGGTGGAGGCCATCGTCGGCCTGCTCGGCGTCCTCGCGGCAGGCGGCGCCTACGTGCCGCTCGACCCCGGTGCGCCCGCCGAGCGCCTGGCCGCGATGCTCGAGGACGCGCACGTCGCGGTCGTCCTGACCCGCGGCGCCGCGGCCGGCAACCTGGCGCTGGAGGGGCCGGGGCCGGGACGATTGCGGCGGGTCGACCTCGAGAACGAGCCGCCGCAGGCACCGGAGGTGTCGCAAGCACCGGAGGAGCAGCGCCCCTCCGCCGGCCGCACCCGAGCCCGCGCTCCGCGCGCGCATTGTTCGGACGGGAGCGGGCGGCGGGGGCGCCGCGCCCACCCGGACAACCTCGCCTACGTGCTGTACACCTCGGGCTCGACCGGCCGGCCGAAAGGCGTCGCGGTCACCCATCGCTCGGTCGTCAACTACTCGCTGGGAGTCGGCGAGCGCATTGCCGGCAGGGGTGGCAGGGGCGGCGGAGGCGGCGGGGCCAACCGGGGTGGCGGGCCGGGAGCGAGCTTCGCCATGGTGCAGCCGCTGACG
>DATNKH010000301.1:0-5781 GCA_035603475.1 Thermoanaerobaculia bacterium | reverse complement strand
AGGCCGGCTACCAGCGCCACTTCGCGCCCTTCGTCGCCGACCAGATCGCCGGCCAGCACGACGGCATCCGGCTGGACGGCGACCGGCACCAGGTGTCCTTCTTGTGCTGCGAGATCCGTGGTGTCGCCGAGCTGGCGGAGGAGCTGAGACCCGAGGAGATCGCGCGCCTCCTGAAGGAGCTCTTCTCCGAGTTGGTCGACGTCGTCTTCGAGCACGGCGGCACCCTCGACCAGTTGACGGGCACCGGCCTGACCGCGCTGTGGGGCGCGCCTCTCCGCCGCCCGGATGACGCCGACGAGGCGGTGCAGGCAGCGATCGGCATGCAGCGCGGTGTCGAGCGCCTGAAGGTCGAGTGGGGCCGCCAGCAGCGGTCCCAGCTCGAGATCGCCATCGGCATCGACCTGGGCCAGGTCTTCGCCGGCTGCGTCGGCAGCGACCGCCGCCATGAGTACACGGCCATCGGCCAGCCCGTGGTCCGTTCGTCGGCGCTCTGCGCCGTCGCCGGAGCGAACGACGTCCTGGTCACCGAAGCCGTGCTCGAGTCGCTGGCCAGCCCGCCGCCGGCCGACGCGGTGGCAGCGCCGGCGGGCGGCCCCGCGCCTCATGCCGCCGGGCCGTGCTATCGCATCGATTGGCGAACGCCTCCCACCTTGCGCCAATCCGGCGAGGTGCCGGAGGTGCCGCTGGTATAGCGAAGCTTGCTTAGCTAGCTCCCCAGCTGCTTGAACACGATCCGCACACCGTCGGGGTCGTGGGTGTCGAAGAGGAGGCAGCCGTCGGCGTCCTGCCGCAGCCCCCCGGGGATGTTCTTGTCCCGCTGCAGCAGCTCTTCGTAGGCCTTCTCGGCGGACGGCACCGGCATGACGATCACCAGCTTGTGGTGTGGCCCCTGGTAGTCGAAAGCCTCGTCCCGCTCCCGGTCCCGATCGGCAGTGCCGGGCGGCCGCCCCAGCACCTCGATCACCGCTGCGCCGGCCTGGTAGAGCGCTCCTCGCCCGTCCTCGCGGTCCCAGTTCTGCAACCGCGGCAGGGACAGCGTCTCGCCGTAGAAGCGGCACGTGCGCTCGAAGCTCTTGGCGCGGACCACCACCCGCAACTGCCGGATATCCATCGTCTTCCCTCCCCGATCGCAGGCGGCCGGCGTCGCTCCGCTCCGCCCTGGCGCTCCCTGTGTGGCGCCAAGGAGTACCACACAAGACCGGCCGGTTTCAAAATTCGGTCGCCGGGTCAGTTACCTCTGCGACGGATGGTCCTCCTCCTGGCCGACCTTTGGGCGAGGCGCTCGCAGGCCTTCGCCCCTGCATCCACCAGCCTCGCCCAAAGGGAGGCCAGAGGAGGACATCCGCCGCTCCTGTAACTGACCCCAGGCCCTCGCGTCCGGAGGTGTTATTCTTCCCTGGTGACCGAGCTTCACCGCCTGGTTCTCCTGGCGACCCTCCTTCTTGCCCTCCCCCTGCTCGTGGCCGCTCAGATCGGACGGCCGGAGGCGCCGCCGCGTGGCCCCGTCGTGGTGCTCGACGGGCGCGAGCTGGCGGTGCCGGTGACCATCACCCCCGGGGGCCCGCTGTTCGCGCTCAAGCCGCTGGTCGACAGCCTGGGCGGCCAGCTCGGCAGCGACGACGGCGAGAGCTACAACCTGAAGCTCGAGGCCACCGAGGTGGTGACCGGGATCGGCAACGCCATCATCACCGTCGGCGAGGACATCGTCTCGCTGTCGCAGCCGCCGGTGCGGGGCGAGAGCGGGCCGCTGGTGCCGCTCGATTTCCTGCGCAAGACCTGGGGCGCGGTCTCCGGCTACTCCTTCGACTGGCGCCCCGAAGAGTCGCGGCTGATCATCTCCCGCCGCGAGTCGCGCGAGATCAAGGTAACGCTCGACGTCGTCCACCTCCAGGGCATGACCACCGTCGTGCTGCAATTCCCCGAGACGCCGCGCTATCGCATCAACCAGCTGCCCGGCGTCGTCGAGGTGCAGGTGCTCGCCGATCGGCTGGCGCCGCCGGTGCGCAAGAAGGTGGAGGACAGCCTGGTGCAGGACGTGACCTTCGCGCCGCAGCTGGTGCGGATCCAGCTCGTCCCCGACGCGGAGGTCGAGAGCTACCTGCTCGACAATCCCTTCCGCCTGGTGTTCGACGTGCATCGCAAGTCGGCGGCGCCGGTGCCCGCCGGCCCGTCCGCCGCGGTCGCGGACCTGCGCTCGAGCACCCGCACCATCGTCGTCGATCCGGGTCACGGCGGCACCGAGACCGGCGCCATCGGCCCGGGAGGGGTCGCGGAGAAGGAGCTGACGCTGGTGCTCGCCCGCGATCTCGAGGCGCGCCTGACCCAGCGGCTGCCGGTGCGCGTCGTGTTGACCCGCAACGACGACTCCAAGCTGGCCCTGGACGCCCGCACGGCGATCGCCAACCAGAACAAGGCCGACCTCTTCATCTCCCTGCACCTGAACTCGTCGCTGGGATCGGGAGCGCATGGCGCCGAGACCTACTTCCTCAGCTCGCAGGCGAGCGACACCCGCGCGGAGAGCGCCGCGGCCACCGAGAACGTGGGCGGGGCGGCGGCGCCGGCAGCCGATGCCGGCCAGGAGACCCAGGACCTGCAGATGATTCTCTGGGACCTGGCGCAGAGCCATCATCTCGCCGAGAGCCAGCGCTTCGCCGGGCTGGTGCAGGCCGAGCTCAACCAGGCACTCGAGCTGAAGGACCGCGGCGTCAAGCAGGCGCCGTTCCGGGTGCTGATGGGCGCCGCCATGCCGGCGGTGCTGGTCGAGCTCGGGTTCATCAGCAACCCTGACGAAGAAGCCAAGCTGCAGAACCCGGCCTACCGCGCCGACCTCGTGGAAGCGCTGGTGCGGGCCGTCGGCCGCTATCTCGAGGCGTCCCAGGTCGATCGGCGTTCGATCCCGCCCCTGCCGCCGCCCCAGGGGGCGGTGCGCTCCAACCCCGGCTCGCCGAATCCGCCATGAGCCGCCGCGCGGCCGGGTGGGTCCTCGCCGCCGCGCTGCTGCTGGTGATCGGCGGCCTTGCCTGGTGGTGGCAGGCCGGCCGCGGTGGTGGCCGGGCCGCCCGGCGCGGCGCGGCCGAGGGAGCGGCGGGCGCCCCCACCGAGCGCCACGCCTTCGATCTCTATTTCCCGGCCAGCGGCGGCGGGCTGCGCGGCGAGCGCCGCGAGCTGCAGGTGAGCGAGGCCCCGAAGGACCGCATCCGCAAGGTGCTGGAGGCCCTGCTCGCCGGGCCGGCGGCAGCGCCGGCCGCCGCGCCACGGCCGGGCGCCACGGGTGCCGCGGCGGCGGCCGCGCCGCCGGCAGCAGCGCTTGCCGGGCTGGCCGGGCTGGTGCGGCCCTTTCCGCCGGAAGTGAAGCTCGGCAGCGTGGAGCTGTCCGCCGACGGCACCGCCTTCGTGGACCTGCGCTGGCCCGAGCGCGAGGATCCGCCTGAATCCGGCTCGACGGAGGAGATCCAGCGCGTTTACAGCCTGGTCGACTCGCTGGCGCTCAACGTACCGCAGGTGAACCGCGTCGTGCTGCTGTGGAACGGCACGCAGCGCATCACCTTCTCCGGCCATCTCGACACCAGCCGCCCGCTGCTGCCGGACCGCACCCTGCTCGCGCCTTGATGGACGCCATCGGGGTCTTCGACTCGGGGGTGGGCGGCCTGACCGTGGTCGCGGCGCTGCGGCGCCGGCTGCCGCGGGAGGCCATCCTCTATCTCGGCGACACGGCGCGGCTGCCTTACGGCAGCAAGTCGCCGGCGACCGTCACTCATTACACGCGGCGCAACGTGAGCTTCCTCGAGCGCCGCGGGGTGAAAGCGGTGGTGGTGGCGTGCAACACCGCCTCCGCCCTGGCGCTGCCGGACCTGGAGACGGCGGTGCCGGTCTGGGGCGTCGTCGAGCCCGGCGCCGAGCGGGCGGCGGCGGCGAGCGGCGGCCGCGTGGGCGTCATCGCCACCGAGGCGACCGTGCGCTCGGACGCCTACCCCCGCGCGCTGCGCCGGCTGCGGCCCGACCTGCAGATCGCCAGCCGCGCCTGTCCGCTGTTCGTGCCCCTGGTCGAAGAAGGGTGGCACGACGATCCGGTCACCGAGCAGGTGGCGAGCCGCTACCTCGCGCCGCTGCTCGCCGGCGGCATCGACACGCTCGTCCTCGGCTGCACCCACTACCCGCTGCTGGCGCCGGTGCTGTCGCGGGTCGCGGGTCCCGGGGTGCGGCTGGTCGACTCCGCCGAGGCGGTCGCCGAGGCGGTGGCGAAGGGCCTGGCCGAACGCGGACTCGCGCATCCCGGCGGAGACGCTCCGCCCGGGGACGGCGAGCCCGCCGCGCTGCGCGTCTGCGTCACCGACGCGGGAGAAGGCTTCCAGACCCTGGCGCGCCGCATCCTCGGCGCCCCGGCGCTCTGCCTCGAATGGGTCGAGGTGATCTGACGGCCCTGGCGGAGGACGCGGAGGACGCGGAGGCGGCGGCGGCGGCCGCCGCTCGGCCGGGGCCTCGTCGTGCCGCGGGGCCGCGGGCGAGCGGCGAAGCCTCAGGCCTCGAGATCACGCACCGCCGGCAGCAGGCCGAAGCCGTCCGCCTCGCGGACCCCGGTCACGATCGCCGCCGCCACCGCGTGCTGGGCGAGCACGCCGATCTGATGGACGTGCGCGGGCCGCTCGCCGGCCGCCAGGGTGACGACGAGATCGCCGTCGTAGAGCGTGAGCGCCGGCGCCAGGGCGCGGTAGAGGCCGCCGAACGCCATCTGGCAGACCTTCAGCGCGGCGCGCTTCGAGAGCGCGGCGTCGGTCATCACCACCGCCAGGGTGGTGTTGCCTTCCCAGGGATTCGGCGCTCCCGGCGGCAGCGCCGCCAGCACGCGCTCGGCGCCCACCAGCTGGCGCGAGCCGGGAGCGGCGCGGCAGCCGGCGACGGTCGCGCCGCTCTCGGGATCGCGCACGTCGCCGAAAGCGTTCACCGCGACCAGCGCCGCGACGGTGGGGCCGCCGGCCACCGCCAGGCTCGCGAAGCCGATGCCGCCCTTCATACCGCATTCGCGGCCGCAGGCCTTGCCGACGGTCGCCCCGGTCCCGGCTCCCACGCTGCCCACCGCGACCTCGCCGGCGGCGGCCTCGTGCAGCGCCCGCTCGACCAGCGCGCGGCCGGGGCGCGCCAGCGGGTCGCCGAAGCCGAGGTCGAAGAGGATGGCGGTCGGCACCAGCGGCACGCGCGCCACGCCGGCGTCGAAGCCGCGCCCGTCGCGCGCCAACGCCTCCACCACCGCGTCCGCGGCCGACAGGCCGAAGCCGCTGCCGCCGGCCAGCACCACGGCATGGGCGCGAGTCGCCAGGTGATGGCTGCCGATCAGCGAGTCGAACTGCCGCGTGCCGGTCGCCGAGCCACGCAGCTCCGCGGCCGCCACCGCTCCCTCCGGGCAGAGCACGACGGTGACGCCGGTCATACCCGTGGTGTCCGAGCCATGGCCGATGGTGAAGCCGTCGAGGGTCAGCTGGCGCGCGGCTGCCGGCAGGGGCGGAACTTCCACGCCGCTATGCTAACCCGGACCTTCTATGGGAGGACGGCCCCCGCTGCCGCGGAGCCGGGCCTAGCGCCGGCCGTCGCCTACCGCGGCACCCGGGAACCGCAATGACCCGCCGCCGCCTCGTCCTGCGATGGGTCCCGATGATTGCGGCCGCCGCCAACGCGGCGCTGGCCCTGGCCGCATGGACCCGGCAGCTGTGGGCGAACGGACCGGCCGAGTGGCACTGGCAGTACCTGCCCCCCGACGGCCTGGAAGGCGTCGCGGTGCCGGAGCTC
>DATNKH010000300.1:0-3987 GCA_035603475.1 Thermoanaerobaculia bacterium | reverse complement strand
GCGCTGGAAGCTGAAGCCCTCGCCAGGGTTCTGCAGGAAGATGGAGTACCCCAAGGGGCTGCTCGCCTTGACGGCGTAGCTCTTGTACTTGAGGAGCGGTCCGACCCGCTGCTGGAACGAGGCGATGGCGCGCGCGGCGCCGCCGGAGACCTCGCCGGCCAGCACCGGCCGCAGCACCGCCTTGAGCACCTCCTCGTAGCCCTCGAGCACGTCGATCGGCAGGTCGCGCGTCAGGTACTCCTCGAGCGCCGGCAGCAGCTCGAGGCCATGGGCGGCGAGGCGTTCGCGCAGCGCGCGGTCGCCGGGGCGGGAGCCCAGGTCGGCCAGATCGCGGAGGTCGCGATCGATCTGGGACGTCTGCGTGGGCATGGCCGGAGGCGGCGTCGAGAGCAAAATCTTAACATGGCGCCCGGGCGCCCTCGGGCGCGCGCCAATGCCGGCAAGGCGCAGGTGCCCGGAGCCTCCGGGCGCTCTGAGTAGCTCGAGATCCAGGCGGTCGTTGCCGAACTGAAGGTGTTCGCCGCCACGCCGGGTGAGGAGCAGTCATCGGGCAGGCCGGAGCTCGCGCAGCAGCGGCCGCGCTGCCTCGCCGTCGAGGGTGGAGAGGACCCAGAGCAGGTAGCGCACGTCGACGCTGACGTTGCGCGCCACCTCGGGGTCGTAGCCGAAGTCGTTGGCGACGTTCTCCCAGACGCGATCGAAGTTGACGCCCACCAGTTCGCCGCGGCCGTTGAGCACCGGGCTGCCCGAGCTGCCGCCGGTGGTGTCGGCGTCCGCCAGGAAGCACACCGGCACGTCGTGCAGCCAGGGATCGGCCCAGGGGCTGGCCGGCGCCCGCGCCGCCGCCGCGAGCAGCGCCTCCGGCGCGTCGAAGGGCTCCTTGCCGGTCTGCTTCTCGACCACTCCGGCGACCCGGGTCTGCGGCTCCATCTCGATCCCGTCGCGCGGGCTGTACCCCTGGACGTGCGCGAAGCTGACGCGCAAGGTGCCGTTGGCGTCCGGGGCCAGCGGCTTGCCGGCGTGGGCGGCGACCGCCCGCTGCCAGACCGGCCGCAGGCGCGACACGGCGCCGCTGAAGCGGTGCTCCCGCTCGTCCGCCTCGCGCAGCGCGTCGTCCAGACCGGCGGCCAGGTCGAGCAGCGGATCGTGCCGCGCGAGCAGCCGCTGCTCGCTCTCGTCGAGCATCTTCATCCGCTCCTCGAGGTCGGTCACCCGGCTGCCGGCGACGATCGCGGCGGCCCTCGCAGCGATGGCCGCGGCCGGAGGCGCCGGCAGCCCGGCCAGCAGCCGCTCGACCGCCGGCACCCGCGTCGCCTCCGGCAGAGCGGCGAAGCGGGCCAGCAGGTCGGCCAGCAGCGCCTCTTCGGCCGGCAGGTCGATGCGGGCTTGGTCCCGGCGCAGCGCCTCGCGCAGCCGGTCGCGGTTGCGGTCCATGTAGGGCGGCTCGCGCTCGAGGTCTGGCTTCGCTGCCTCGCGCGCCTGGCGGACCAGCGTCATGGCGAGGTCGAGAGGCTTCGGCCCGAGGCGCGCCACGCCGAGCAGGAAGTCGCGCTCCCAGGTGGCCTGGCGCCGCTCGACCAGCCGCGACAGCTCCTCGTAGGCGGCGATGGCCGGGCTCGCGGCGCCGGCCGGGCTCGTGGCGCCGCTCGCGGCGCCAGCCGGGCTCGCGTGCCCGGCCGCGCTGGCCGCCCATGCCAGCACCTCGCGGTCCGCCGCTTCCTTCCTGGCCAGCACGTGGCCGCGGTGCAGCCCGGCGAGCTGGCCGCGGGCGTTCTTCTCGGAATTCTCCAGGCTCTTGATGCGGTCGGCGAGGGCGATGCGCGCCGCGGCGCTCTTCTCCGAGGCGGCCGCCATGATGTCCAGCCAGCCGCGCAGCAGCTCGGCCCGGCGCGGGAAGTAGAGCTCGGCGCGCTCGCGCATCTCCGGCGCGGTCAGCGAGCGGAAGGTGAGGCCGGGATACCCCGCCACCATCACGAAGTCGCCGGGCCGGACGCCCTGCGCCGCCAGCGGGAAGAAATGCGGCGGCCGCAACGGCTGGTTGGCTGCCGCGTGCGGCGCCGGCCGGCCGTCCGGTCCGGCATAGACGCGCAGCAGCGCGAAGTCGCCGCTGTGGCGCGGCCACGACCAGTTGTCCACCTCACCACCGAAATCGCCGACCGACCGCGGCGGCGCGTACACCAGGCGCACGTCGGGGTACTCGAGGCTCTCGATCAGCTGGTAGCGCACGCCGCCGTCGAAGGTCGCCACCTCGCAGCGCCGCGCGGCCGCGCCCTCCTGGCGCTCGCAAGCGGCGACGAGCTCTTTTTTCCGGCGCTCGATCGCCTGGTAGCGGGCAAGGTCGTCGCCGCCGGCGAGGGCCGCCGCCGCCTCGACCGTGGCGGACACGTCGGTCGTCCGGTGGGGCACGGTGACCCGCACGTTGGCGCCGGTCAGCTCCTCTCCGCGCCCGCTCGCGACGTAGCCGCGGGTGATGAGGTCGCGCTCGGGCGTCGAGTGTTGCTGCAGGATGCCGAAGGCGCAGTGGTGATTGGTGATCAACAGCCCCTCGGGCGAGATGAAGCTCGCCGAGCAGCCGCCGACCCGCACCGCCGCCTCGAGCAGGCCGCCGCCGCCGCGCCCCCACAGCCGCTCGGGCGGCAGCTCGAGACCGAGCGACCGCAGCGACCGCTGCCAGGCCGGATCGTGGTCGAGCACTTGCTCGGGCGTCCACTTGCCCTCGACGGCGCCGGCGACGCCGCCGCAGCAGAGCAGCCAGCCGAGCGCCAGCACGCGGCCCAGCGCCAGCGCCGGGCCCAGGGCTCGCCGCCGGCGCGTTCCCGGCGCGCGACGATCCCGGCCGGCGCTCACGAGCGGCGGCGCCGCCGCCGGAGCGTCAGGGCGCCGGCGGCCAGCAGGGCCGCCGCCAGCGCCGCCAGGCCGGCTGCGGACAGGGCCGGCACGGCGGCGATCGCGCCGCCCACCAGGAACTGCGTCGGGCCGCCCCTGGCCGGGTCGTCGGTCAGGATCGCCGTCTGGTTGCTGCCGCTGCGCGTCGCGTCGTAGCTGGCCATCCCCTGGTTGCTGATGATCGACTGGCTCACCGCGGCGCCGCTGATCGCCGCGTCGATGGTGATGACGACGCTGCCGCCGGCCGGCACGCCGCCGTTCCAGTGCACCGTGTTGCCGGTGATGGTGACGGTGCCGAGGCTGGCGGCCGCTGACGTCGGCGTGAGCGTCGCCGGCAGGGTGTCGGCGAATTCGTCGCCGGGCTCGTCGAAGGTGGCGCCGGTGCCGGAGTTGGTCAGCGTCACGGTGTAGACGACGGTGCCGCCCGGCGCCAGGTTGCCGCCGGTCACCGCCTTGCTGGCGGTGAGGTGGGCGCCGAGCGGCGCCGCGGCCGAGCACGACGCCGGCGTGATCACCAGCGAGAACGCCCGGATGCTGCCGGTGTCCTGGCCGAAGTGGTCGACGGCGGTCAGGTTCCAGGTGCCGTTCGGGTCCTCGCCCGCGAAGGCGGCGAGCGGGACGTTCGGCTGCCAGGTGCCGGTGAACGGCGCCTGCGAGCCGGTGACTGTCTGGATCGACGGGTTCGGCGTGGCGTCGTCGAGCACGACCTGGCAGAAGTTGTGGCCGCCGAAGTCGACGCGGCTGATCAGCCGCATCGTGGTGCCTTGCGGCGACTGCAGGTCGAAGGTGAGGTCGTTGACGAAGGTGTGGTCGACGCCCACGGTGGTGGCGCCGGCGGCGGTGGTGCAGACGGTGCCGTCGAGGCTGAAGGTCAGCTTCGCGATGCGGCCGGGAACGCCCGAGACCGCGATCGGCGCCACCGCCGGTGTGCCCGGGAACTCGTTCAGCGTCCCCGGGGGGTTGCCGCCGTCCGGGATGGGCACCACCGGGCCACCGTAGCTCGCCGTGACCGGCGTGCCGGGACGTCCGGTGGGCAGCGTGAAATGGAAGACCGCCGGGCCGGGGCCGCCGGCGCAGGTCACGGTCAGGGTGAACTGGATG
>DATNKH010000299.1:0-5044 GCA_035603475.1 Thermoanaerobaculia bacterium | reverse complement strand
GAGCCCCCGCATTCCACCACCCCCCCAGCCACCACCCTCGCCCCAAGCGAGAGCAGGAGGGAGATCCGGCTACCGCGGCCCGGCCGGGAGGGCATGTCCCGAAGGCAGCCGCAGCACCACCACCGTCACATCGTCCTCGCGCTCCATGCCCCTGGTGAACGCGACCACGTCCGCCAGCACGCCGTCGCGCAGCGCCTCGACGCTCCCTCCCGCGTGGCGCCCCAGGCTCTCCTCGAGCCGCTCGAACCCGAAGAGGTCGTCGCTCCCCTCGGCGCGCGCCTCCACCAGCCCGTCGCTGAACAGGAACAGCGCATCGCCCGCATCGAGGCGCGCCAGGCGGGGCTCCACCTCGAGGGAGCGGCGCACCCCCAGCGGGTAGCCGGTGGACTCGAGCGCCTCCACCTTCCCGGCGGCCGTGATGCGGTAGGGATAGAGGTGACCGGCGCTGGCGTAGAGCAGCTCGCGGCGGACCGGATCCAGGAGCGCATAGCAGAACGTCGCCAGCAGCCGCTTGCGCGCGGTCTGGTAGACCGTGCGGTTCATCGTGCGGAAGACCGACTCGACCTCGGGATCGAACGTCACCTGCACCGCCAGCGCCGACTTCGCCATCGACATGACGAGCCCGCTCGACACGCCATGGCCCGCCACGTCCCCGACCGCCACCGCCAGGCGCCCGTCCTCGAGCGCCAGCACGTCGTAGAAATCTCCCCCCACCTCCGACGCCGGCAGGTACGCGTGGGCCAGGTCGACGCCGGCCAGCCGCGGCGGCAGCTCGGGCAGGATCGAGCTCTGGATGCGGCGGGCCGTCTCCAGCTCCACCCGCTGCCGCTCGCGCTCGGCGATGCGCCGCACGTGCGGCGGCACGTCCTCGTAGCGGTACACGATCTCGCGCCGGCTGCCCAGGTAGCGCACCGAGAGCACCAGGGGCGTCGCCAGGATCAACAGGCCCGCCCAGCCCTCGGCGCGCAACCCCGGGTTGACAGCGGTCAGCAGCGGCCAGGCCACGAACAGGTAGGCCGAGGTGAGACCGGCGATCAGGAACGCGAGCAGGTCCAGGGCCAGGAACACGCCGAGCTGGGCAGCCACGAAGACCGCCGACGCCAGCAGCCCCCAGCCGAGCGGCAACACCAGGATCGGCCCGCAGCCGCCGGCGGCTCCCACCAGCACGGTCGCCAGGAAGCCCAGGGGCCGGCCCAGCCACCGGCCGAGCACCGGCAGCACGCAGAGCGCGAGCACCAGCTCGACCGGAAGCAGGAACACGAGATAGCCCGTCGCGACCTCGAGCCCGGTCCAGCCGCTGCTCATGTTGTGGAACAGCGCGAACATCGGCCAGGCGCCGGCGGGCCGCACGGCCAGCAGCATCGCCACGGCCAGGCCGGCGAGCGCCAGCCCGGCCAGCATGCCGCGCAGCGAGGAGGCGGCGACGGTGACGTTGCCCCACTTGCGCTGGAACAGGGCATCGAAGGACGCGAGCTTGTGCCCCCACGGCCGCCGGCACCACCACTCCCCCACCGACCAGGCGAGGAAAGCGAGGAGCGCCTCCGGCATCAGGTAGAACAGCACGAAGATCAGCATCCAGAACCAGACCCCCTGCTGGGGCGTCGAGAAGCTGAAGCCACTGAACGCCGCCGACTGGGAGCGCGCGATCATCGCCATGACCAGCAGGCCGCTGGCGCCGATCAGCAGGAAGAGCTGAGTCCCGCGGCGCACCCCGATCTCACCTTCGTGATAGCGCTTGAGAAACGGGAAGGCGAGCACGGCGAGGATGCCGTAGTTCAAGCCGAAGGCGCCGAAGAGGGCCAGCTGCGAGCCCTGCAGGCTGCGCTGGGCGGCCCGCTGCGGCGCGCCCGCGTCGATCCACGAGCCGAAGTCCGACAGCCGGTCGCCCGCGAACTTCACCTCCATGCCGAAGCCGCCGCCGTCCGGCAGCAGCCGCCGGTCGCGGTAGCGCAGGCTGACGTCGGTGCGGGAGGCGAGCTGCTGGGTGCTGATCTCGGGCTCGCCGAAGCGGCCGAGGTCGAAGCCCTGCGAGCGCAGCACCGCGTCGGCCAGGCCGCGTGCCGCCGCCGGCGCGAGCGCCGCGGCCTTGGCTTCCGGGTCGACGCGCAGGTGGAGCGACACCAGCCCGCCGGTGAGCGAGACCTCGGCCTTCGCCGCGTAGTCGTTCTTCGTGGCCTCCGGCGGGTAGACCATCACCTCCCAGACGGTCACCAGGTCCGGCAGCCCGGTCGCCCGCAGCCGGGCCAGATCCTGGTGCGCCAGCGCCAGCTGCAGCCGGCGTTCGAGCAGGGCGTTTCCCGAGAGACGGGTCACCACGTAAGGCCGGCGCACCGACTGGCCGAGCTGCCGCAGGTGCTCGAGCACGATCGCCTCTGCCTGGCTCGCCGAGGTGCGCCAGTGGCGCGGCTGGAACGGGGCGGCCCGGGAATGGCCCCAGATCAGCAGCGCCGTGCCGGCAGCGGCCGCCAGCACCCACGGGACGATCGAGCTCGATTTGCGCATAGGTACCACGTTTGGAAGCATTACCGGTGGCCGAAGAGCCCCACAGCCGTAGGGAGGGAGGAGGGCCGGAGGCCAGAGGGAGTCCCCGGCTACCGTGGCCCGGCCGGGAGGGCATGTCCCGGAGGCAGCTCCGCCACCAGGCCGCGCACCGCGGCGACCGACTGCTCGAACAGCGCCTTCTCCTCGGCGGTCAGCTCGAGCTCGACGACCTGCTCGACGCCGCCGCGGCCGAGCTTGACCGGCACGCCGACGAACAACCCGTCCACCCCGTACTCACCCTCGAGCCGCACGGCGCAGGGAAGGATCTTCTTCTTGTCGAGCAGGATCGCCGCCACCATCTCGAAGCTGGCGGCGGCCGGGGCATAGTAGGCTGAGCCCGTCTTGTAATAGTTGACGATCTCGGCGCCGCCGTTCCTGGTGCGCTGGTTGATCGCCTCGATGCGGTCGGCGGCGAGCAGCTGCGGCAGCGGGATGCCGTTGACCGTGGCGTAGCGCGGCAGCGGCACCATCGTGTCGCCATGGCCGCCCAGCACGAAGGCGTCCACGTCCTGGACCGACACCCCCAGCTCGGCGGCGATGAACCAGCGCATGCGGGCGGCGTCGAGCACCCCCGCCATGCCGAGGACGCGCTGGCGCGAGAACCCCGATGCGCGCCGCGCCACCTCGCACATGGCGTCCAGGGGGTTGGTGACGATGATGAGGATGGTGTCGGGCGAGTGCTCGACCAGGCGGGTGACGACGCCGTGGACGATCTCGGTGTTCTTGTTGCGCAGGTCGTCGCGGCTCATGCCGGGCTTGCGCGCCAGGCCCGCCGTGACCACGCACACCTGCGAGCCGGCGGTCGCGGCGTAGTCGCCGCCGCCATGGACGTGGGCGCTGAAGCCGAGGATCGGCGCCGCTTCCATCATGTCGAGCGCCTTGCCGGTGGCCAGCTCGTCGGCCACGTCCACCATCACCACGTCGGCGAGGTCGGCCTCGGCGATCCGCTGGGCGGTGGTGGCGCCGACGTTGCCGGCCCCGACGACGGTGACTTTGTAGCGCATCGCGTGCTCTCCCTCCGCATGCAGACTGTTGGCGCCCTGGCTCCTACAGGCCCCTACAGGTTCTCCAGGATGGCGCCGGCGAACTCCGAGCTCCTCAGCAGGGTGGCCCCCCGCATCTGGCGCTCGAGGTCGTAGGTGACCCGCTTCTGGGCGATGGTCGCGGCGAGCCCGCGCTCCACCGCGTCCGCGGCCTCGCCCCAGCCCAGCCAGCGCAGCATCATCACCCCGGACAGCAGCAGCGAGCCGGGGTTCACCTTGTCCTGGCCGGCATACTTCGGCGCGGTGCCGTGCGTGGCCTCGAAGACGGCGATGCCATCCCCCTCGTTGCTGCCGGGCGCCATGCCGAGCCCGCCGACCTGCGCCGCCAGGGCGTCCGACAGGTAGTCGCCGTTGAGGTTGGTGGTGGCGATCACCCCGTATTCCTCGGGACGCAGGAGCACCTGCTGGAACATGGAGTCGGCGATGCGGTCGCGGATCACGATCTTGCCCGCGGCGGCCGCGCCGGCGCCGAGATCGTCCTCGGCGACGGTCTGCTCGCCGAACTCCTCCCGCGCCACCTCATAGCCCCACTCCTTGAAGGCCCCCTCGGTGAACTTCATGATGTTGCCCTTGTGCACCAGGGTGACGTTCTTGCGGCCATTGGCGACGGCGTAGCGCAGCGCCGCGCGCACCAGGCGCTTGCTGCCGGTCGCCGAGATCGGCTTGACCCCGATGCCGCTGTCGAGGCGTACCGTCTTGCCGAGCGCCGCCAGCAGGTCGATCAGCCGGCGGGCCTCTTCGGAGCCCGCCGGCCACTCGATGCCGGCGTAGACGTCCTCGGTGTTCTCGCGGAAGATCACCATGTCCACCGCCTCGGGGCGGCGCACCGGCGACGGCGTTCCCGGGTAGTAGCGCACCGGCCGCACGCAGGCGTAGAGATCCAGCGCCTGCCGGAGGGCGACGTTGAGGCTGCGGATGCCGCCGCCGACCGGCGTGGTCAGGGGGCCCTTGATCGCCACGCGGTAGGCGCGGATCGCCGCCAGCGTGTCCGCCGGCAGCCATTCGCCGGTCTGGTCCTTCGCCTTCTCGCCGGCCAGCACCTCGAACCAGGCGAAGGCGCGCCGGCCGGCGTAGACCTTCGCCACCGCGCCGTCGAGCACGCGGCGGGTGGCCCGCCAGATGTCGGGACCGATCCCGTCCCCCTCGATGAACGCCACGATCGGCCGCGCCGGCACCTCGAGCCACTTCTCCGCGGCATGCCAGGTGACCGCGGCGCCGTCCGTGGGGGGCGTCAAGCCGTTGTAGGTGGTCGTCAAGCGCGGTTCCTCCAGGGGGAAGACGAGCTTCCGATTTCGACCCGGCACGAAGCCTGGCGAGCCGACGCAAAAGCTATCACGGGAGCCGACTCCGGCGGCGGAGGGGGTGCCCGCCTAGTGGCCCGCTCGGTTCATTCGCATGCTAATCGCGCCGTCATCCGCGTTCCTGGCAAGGCGTCGCCGACGAGGCATAGTCGAGGTTAT
>DATNKH010000298.1:0-4439 GCA_035603475.1 Thermoanaerobaculia bacterium | reverse complement strand
TGATCGTCGAGTTCGCCGAGCAGCTGCGCGAGCGCGGCCACGGCCTGATCGAGGCGGCGATCGAGTCCGCGCGCATCCGCCTGCGCCCCATCCTGATGACCTCGTTCGCCTTCATCCTCGGCGTGCTGCCGCTGGTCTTCGCCACCGGTGCCGGCAAGGAAGGGCGCCACTCGGTGGGCACCGCGGTGTTCGGCGGCATGCTGGTGTCGACGGTGCTCAACCTGGCGATCATCCCCGTGCTCTACGTGATCATCCGCAGCATCTTCCCGGGAGGCGGCCGTCACGCCGCGGCGGCGGCGGCGGAGGCGGCAAAGACAACAGAGCCCGCCGGCCCGGCGGCGGGAGGCAACCACGACCATGACTGATCGGTTTTCGACCTCGATGTGCGGCCGGGCGGCGGCGCTTGCAGTAGTTCTGGGCGCGATGGGGCTGGTGGGGGCCGCCGCGGCGCAACCACCTTCCGATGCGTACCAGCCTCCTGCTCCGGCACCCACGGCGACGCCCACCGTGCCGATGCCGCCGCCGGCGGCTCCCGGCGTGCCGCCATCAGCTCCCGCGAGCACCCCGCAGGCGCCTGTGGCCGCCCCAGGGGAGATCGCCGCCCGCATCACCTTCCGCGAGGCGATCGACCGCGCGCTGTCCCAGAACACCACCGTGCAGCAGGCGGTGGTGGAGGTGCTGCGCGCCGAGGCGCTGGTGCAGCAGACGCGATCGAGCTCGCTGCCGCAGGTCAACGCCACCGCCTCGTACACGCGCTTCGGTTACGAGATCAAGTTCGGCCCGGTGGTCATCCAGCCGCACGACGTCAAGAACGAGAGCGGCACGATCTCGGTGCCGCTGGTCAACCTGGTGAGCTGGGCGCAGTGGGCGCACGCCATCGACAACAAGACCATCGCCGAGCTCTCGGTGGCCGACGCCAAGCGCCGGGTGGCCGTGGCGGCGGCCAACGCCTTCCTGACGGTGATCGCGCGCCGCCGCACGATCGACGCCGACCAGCGGGCGCTCGAGACCGCCAGGGCTCACTTCGACGTCGCCCACCAGCGGCAGGTGGCCGGCGCCGCCAGCCGCCTCGAGGAGGTGCAGGCGGCCCAGGACGTCTCGAACGACGAGGTGCTCGTCGAGCAGGCGACGCTCGAGATGCGCCGGGCCCAGGAGGCGCTCGGCGTGCTGCTGTCCGCCGACGGCCCGTTCGACGCCGCCGACGAGCCGGTCTTCGCGGACCTGCCGCCGCTCGGCGAGGCGATGGGCGGCGTCGAGACGAAGCGCGCCGACGTGCAGCTGCTGGCGATGCGGCAGACCGCGGCGGAGCACGTGCTACGCGACAGCTGGCGCGACCGCGTGCCGACGCTCGGGCTCAACTTCCAGGAGCAGCTGCAGCAGCCCAGCACCGGCTTCGCGCTGTCGCACAGCTGGGCGGCGGTGCTGCAGCTCAGCATCCCGATCTACGACGGCGGCCTGCGGAGCGGCGAGAAGCGCGAGCGCCGGGCGCTGGTCGACGAGGCGGCGGCGAACCTGGCCGGCGGCAAGGTGCAGGCGCGCTCGGACGTGCGCATCGCCGGCGATGCCATCCGTCTCGCCGACCGGGGCCTGACGAGCGCCCGCCGGGCCGCCGCCCAGGCCCACGAGGCGCTCGACATCGTCAACCTGAGCTACGGCGCCGGCGCCTCGACCAGCCTCGACGTCCTCGACGCCCAGCGCCGCGCGCGCGACGCCGACACCGCGGCGGCCACCGCCGAGGACGCGGCGCGCCAGGCCCGCCTCGACTACCTCCAGGGAAGCGGCCGCTTCCCGTAGGCCTGCCCCCCCGGCGGCGGGTGCGGCGGCAGTGCCCGGCAGGACGGGGTCCGCGGCGGGACCGGCGCAACAGCGCGCCAGCGCGCCAGATTGCAGAGCTGAAGGAAAAGCTTGACCCTCGGAGCGGGCGGGCGTACGATGATGGGGTAGCCGACACTGGATGTCTTACGCGGTACCGCCTGTCCTCGATGAGCGAGATGCGCGCGAGATAGGCAGGAGAGCGGGGCGGGACTGGCTTTCAGCGATTGCGTTATCGATGGGAAGGAGAAGTCGATGCGACGACGACTGCCCGTGATGTTCGCCCTGATCTGCCTGGCCTGCTATGCCCTCGATGCGAGGAATGCGAGCGCCGGCGGCAGCCATGGCGGCGGCAGCGCTCCGGCCCCGGCACCTTCCGGCGGGTCCGCGCACGGCGGCGGGTCCCACGGCGGCGGCTCTTCCAGTGGCGGCGGGTCGGCGCGCGGCGGGTCGTCACGCGGCGGCGGGTCGTCGAACGGCAGCGGGCGCTCCTACGGCGGCGGGTCGGGGCACGGCAGCGCGCCTGCCTACGGCGGCGGAGCCCGCGGCGGCGGGGCCGGCAACGGTGGCGGCATCTCGCGCGTCCATGGCTCCACTGCCCCGGGTTACGTGTACCGGCCCCCTTCCCAGCAGGCCGGATTCACGGCGGGAGCCAAGGCCGGCACGGTCGAGAGAGTCCACGAGTTCCGCTGGGCATGCCGCGGTCCGGGAGGCGTCTACTACTCTTTCGCCGGTCCCTGCGAGGACTCCGAGGAGGTTCCCGTGCAGCAGGTGGGCGGCACGAAGGCCCAGCCAAGCGGGTTCGAGAACGGCACCGACTATGCGACCGATCCCTTCGCGGTCGGCCTCGTCCCTGGAGCGGGGACTCCGCGCGTGACGGACCTGCCCATCTTGACGAGGAATACCGAAGCGGTGGCCCCTTATGCCGTCGTCCTCCGCGACGGCATGGCCTTCGCCTCCGTGGATCGGCCCGTGCAGTCCGGCAAAATGATCGTCGCCCGCGACCGCAGCGGCAACCTGTTCTCGATCCGGGCCTCCGAAGTCGACATGGCGGCCACCAAGCCGGCGACCCTGGCCCATTGAGGCCCCCCCCGGCGAGCCGCGAGCCGCGAGCCGCGGCAGTCCCCTTGGCCCGCCCGCTGAGGTCACCACCCCCCCGACCGACCGGTAGCTCGTCGCACCGCTGCGCGGCGCGCGCCGTTCGGCTCCCGGCGGGCTCCCCTGCGCGCCGCGCGGATCAGCCCGCGGCGGCCGGTGCCGGTGCCGCCGCGGACTCCGCGGACGCCAGTCCGAGGTCCAGATAGAGAGCGTCGAGGACGGTGCGGATGCGGCGCTCGTGCGCCTCGTCGGAGGGCGTGCCGTTGAAGGCGAGGGCGACGGCCAGCCCCTGCTCGGGATCGGCGAAGCCGGTCGACGAGCGGTAGCCGCTGTGGCCGAAGGTGCGCGGCGAGGCGTGGTTGCCGTAGCCGTACGGGACGGCGGCGCCGTACTGGCGGGAGTTGACGATGAAGCCGAGCCCCCAGTCGAGGACGTGCTGGAAGGTGTGGTCCAGCATGCCGGCGCGGTGGCGCGCGGTCGCCGCCTCGACCGCCTGCGGCGAGAGGATGCGGCGGCCGGCGGCGGCGTCAGGCGCCCGCCCGCGTGCCAGCAGCATCTCGTAGAAGCGGCCGAGCTGCGAGATCTGGCCGTAGCCGTTGCCGCCCGGATGCGTGCCCGTGCACCAGGCCTCGCTGTCCCAGCCCTGCGGCCTGGGCGGGCCGCCGGGCGGCCCCTCGGTGTCGTAGACCGGGCACAGCCGGTCCTGCTCGCGGAGCTCGCGGTAGCGCTCGACCGGCATCCCGATCCAGCAGTCGAGCATGCCGAGGGGCTCGAAGATCTCCGCGCGCACGTAGCCGCTGAACGGGCGGCCGTCGAGGCGGCGCACCACCTCGCCGAGCAGGAACCAGCTCGAGGCATGGTGATAGCCGGCCTTGCGGCCGGGCACCCAGCGCGGCTCGGGCCGCATGGCGGCGATGCGGGCGATGATCGCGTCCCAGCTGTCCTGGGGCCAGCCGACCTCGAGCAGGCGGATGCCCGCGGTATGGGTGAGCAGATGGCGCAGGGTGATCGCGCCCTTGCCGTGCGCGGCGAACTCCGGGACGTGGCGGGCCACCGGGTCGTCGAGCTCGAGCAAGCCGCGCTCCCACAGCTGGGCGATGGCGACCGCGGCCACCGGCTTGGCGGAGGACAGCCAGAGCATCAGGTGGTCGCGCCGCAGCGGCTGGCCGGGGCGGCTGTTGCCGGCCGCGCCGTCGGCAATCACCTCGCCCCGGCGGGAGACGTACAGCTGTGCGCCGAGATGCAGCCCCGCGCGCACGCCGGCGAGAATGGCCTCGCGGGTGCGGGGGAGGCGCTCGAGCGTCGCGGCGGCGCTGGCGAGGTCGTCCGGGTCGTCGAGGTCGGGGGCAGGCACGGGTCGGACGCGGCCGGCGGAGCTCAGGGGAGTGTCAACGCTTCGAGATTCGCGATCGGTCCTGGGAGCAGATCGAGGTCCACAGCGCAGTCGAACCACCAGCTGCCGGCGCCCGCATTATGCACCAGGCTGCCTCCCTTGCCCTCGACGCCGCAGCGCTCCGGCGCCGGCCGCC
>DATNKH010000297.1:0-3706 GCA_035603475.1 Thermoanaerobaculia bacterium | reverse complement strand
CATCCTGCTCTTCTTCATCCCCGGGTAACCTCCACCGAACCTCCACGGCCGGCCACCTGCGTCCGCCGAGCTGCATCGCGGGTCACCTTGGCCTCCTGCCTCCCTTTGGACGAGGCGTCCGAGGTCGGACGTCGGTTCCCTCCCAACCCCTCGTCCAAAGGGAGGAAGGAGGCCAAGGTGACCCGCGACGCAGTTCGGCGTGCAAGATCCGTGCTCCGCCGGGAGGTGGGCGCCGGGATGTGCGCGCCGGGATGTGGGCGCCGGGAGGTGCGCGCCGGGAGGTGCGCGGGGTGTGCTATCCTCCACCTCCCCTTGGGCCGCGGGTCCTCCCGCCGGCCGCACGTGCCGCACCTCTCCATCGAGGTCAGTCTGTGATCGAGAAACGAGAAGACGTTCGCAACCTGGCGATCATCGCCCATGTCGACCACGGCAAGACGACGCTGGTGGACGCGATGCTCTGGCAGAGCGGTATCTTCGGCGCGCACGAGCACGTCGCCGAGCGGGTCATGGACTCGATCGACCTCGAGCGCGAGAAGGGCATCACCATCATGGCGAAGAACACCGCCATCCTCTATCGCGGCACCCGCATCAACATCGTCGACACCCCCGGTCACGCCGACTTCGGCGGCGAGGTCGAACGCACGCTCGAGATGGTCGACGGCGTGCTGCTCCTGGTCGACGCCTCCGAGGGGCCGCTGCCGCAGACCCGCTTCGTGCTCAAGAAGGCGCTCGAGGCCGAGCTGCCGCCGATCGTGGTGATCAACAAGATCGATCGTGCCGACGCCCGCCCCGGCGAGGTGCTCAACGAGGTCTTCGACCTGTTCATCGATCTCGACGCCGGCGAGGAGCAGCTCGACTTCCCGGTGCTCTACGCGAACGCGCGCGCCGGTCTGTGCCGCCGCACGCCCGACGGTCCGGACGAGACCCTGGCGCCGCTCTTCGAGGCGATCCTGCGCACCGTGCCGGCGCCGTGCTACGACCCGGAGATGCCGCTGCAGCTGCTGATCACCACCCTCGACTGGGACGACTACGTCGGCCGCCTGGCGATCGGCCGCCTGTTCAACGGGCGAGTGCGCAAGGGAGAGGAGATCGCGATCTGCCGCCTCGACGGCGGCTTCACCCCGGCCAAGGTCAGCGTGCTCTACGGCTACGAGGGCCTGCGCCGCATCGAGGTGGCCGAGGCGGGGCCCGGCGACATCGTGGCGGTGGCCGGCCTCGAGGAAATGCAGATCGGCGAGACGCTCTCGGACCGCGAGGACCCCCGGCCGCTGCCGCCGATCCACGTCGACGAACCGACGATCACCATGGTGCTGTCGATCAACGACTCGCCGTTCTCCG
Organism: Thermoanaerobaculia bacterium; assembly: GCA_035603475.1. Lineage (GTDB taxonomy): Bacteria > Acidobacteriota > Thermoanaerobaculia > Multivoradales > UBA5704 > JASLEW01. The sequence goes on along the minus strand of DATNKH010000297.1, from coordinate 2,368 downwards.
GCCGCGAGGGCAGGCACGTCACCTCGCGCAAGCTCAAGGAGCGCCTCGAGCGCGAGCGCCTGATCAACGTCTCGATCCGGGTCGAGCCCACCGAGTCGGCGGACGCCTTCCGCGTCTCGGGCCGCGGCGAGCTGCAGCTCGCCATCCTGATCGAGATGATGCGGCGCGAGGGCTTCGAGCTGTCGGTGGGCAAGCCGCAGGCGATCACCCGCGCGCAGGACGGCGTCGTCCGCGAGCCGATGGAGATGCTGGCGATCGACTGCCCCGAGGAGTTCATCGGCGTGGTGACGCAGAGGATGGGAGCACGGCGCGGCCGCATGATGAAGATGAGCAATCACGGCTCGGGGCGGGTGCGCATGGAGTTCCGCGTGCCGTCGCGCGGCCTCATCGGCTTCCGCACCGAGTTCCTGACCGATACGCGCGGCACCGGCATCATGAATCACCTGTTCGACGGCTGGGAGCCCTGGCAGGGCGACATCGAGCACCGCGCCACCGGCACCCTGGTGGCCGACCGCCAGGGCCGCGCCACCGCCTATTCGATCGAGAACCTGCAGCCGCGCGGCGCGCTCTTCCTGTCGCCGGGCGACGAGGTCTACGAGGGAATGGTGATCGGCGAGCACGCCCGCGGCAACGACCTCGACGTCAACGTGACGAAGGAGAAGAAGCTCAGCAACATGCGCGCGTCGGGCTCCGACGACATGATCCGCCTGATCCCGCCGCGCCTGATGAATCTCGAGCAGGCGCTCGAGTTCATCCGCGAGGACGAGCTGGTCGAGGTGACGCCCGCCGCGGTCCGCCTGCGCAAGCGGGTGCTCGCCGCCAACCGGCGCAAGTAGGCCCTGGCCTGGCTGCTGGAACCGATCACGATTCGAGCAGCAGCGCCGCCAGCATCGCGATGCCGATGATCGTGTAGAGCGCGCGGTAGCGCGCCCGCAGGCTGCGGATGCTGTCGAAGGTCAGGCCCGCGCGGAGGGCGGCCAGCGACCAGTAGAGGTGCAGCGGGTAGAGGATGGCCAGGGACACGAGCGCGCGCGGCACGATGGCGCGGGCGGCCAGCACGGCGAGATAGACGTAGGCGAGGGTGAAGACGGCGAGACCGGCGGCGAAGGTCGTGGTCTTGCCGAAGATCACCGCGTTGGTCTTGATGCCGTTGAGCCGGTCCCCCTCGTGGTCCCGCACCTCCTGGGTGAGGTGCCCTGCCACGAAAACCAGCGCGAAGTAGCAGGCGATCTCGAGGCCGCGCCGGTCGATGGCGCTGAACAGCGAGTAGCCGAGCAGGAAGTGCAGGATCCCGCCGGCGAGGTGCAGCGCCGAGTTGAGCAGGGGGATCCCCTTGGCGTGGTACGCGGGCACCGAATAGAGCGCGCTCAAGCCCGCGATCGCCAGGGCGATCGCCAGCGGGCGCGGGCCGAGCCAACCGCAAAGCGCGACGCTCGCCACGAGGAGGGCGAGCCAGAGCCAGCCGACCTCTCGCCGGCCGATGCCCCTCGCCGCGAACACGCCGGCCTGCTTGTTGGGGTCCTTGAGGTCGGCGCTCATGCCGGCCCAGTCGTTGAGCACGAAGATGTGGGCCACGAGACAGCAGCTGGCGGCGGTCAAGACCGCCAGCGCCGCGACTCGCCCCGCGGTGACCTCGCCCATGGCGAAGGCGGCGCCGAGCAGCGGCGAGCCCTGCAGGACCAGGATCTCCCGCCAGCGCAGGCAGGAGAGATAGCGCCGCACGAGCCGCGCCGGTGACGCGGGACGGGCGGCCGCCGCGTGCTCCGCGGCCGCTGCCGGCGCCGCCGCCGCGGCCGCGGCCGGTGGCGGGGCCGGGACGGCGTGCGGGGCGGGCCGCGGGCCGAGGTCAACGCCGGTGCGCATTCTCGAGATAGAGCCTGAGCCAGAGCGCATAGCCGAAGTCCTCCGACCAGTAGAACCTGCGCGTCGAGGCGGTGAGATCGTTGTGGTAGAGGAGGGGCGGAGAGCGGCGGACCAGGGAGAAGTCGTCGGCCGCCAGGGTCTGCAACAGGGTGAGGGTCGCGGCGGCAGCGGGCGCCGGGAGGCCGGGGTCGAGCAAGCGCTGCAGCTGGCCGACGGCGGCGACCCAGACCTCCTGTCCGGGCACGCGCGTGCGCAGCCGCGACGCGGGAAGACGCAGCGGGCAGCCGGCCTGGCGGAGGTCGGCCTGGCGCAGCATGGGCACCAGGGGGGCCGCCTGGTAATAAACCCAGACCCGGTCCTCGCCGACCGCGCGGCCGAGAGCGCCGCACAGGGTGCGGGCGGCCGGCGGGTCCACCTGCGCGAGCAGCAGGAGCACGTGCATCTGGATGCCGACGTCGGCGGGGTTCGGATCCCTGCCCGGGTCGATGCACTGGTAGCGGTCGCG
>DATNKH010000296.1:0-4060 GCA_035603475.1 Thermoanaerobaculia bacterium | reverse complement strand
CCCAGGTGCAATCCCAGATCCAGGCCTTCCTGGGCCAGCTCCCAGGCGCCGCGAGATCCCAGGTCGAGCTGCTCCCGGCTTCCCCGCTGGCGCAGCGGCAGCCCCCTTCGCTGACGGCGGTGAACCTTGACCTCAACCGCCTGAACCTCTACGGCTGGGCCGCCTGGCTGGTGCTCACCCTCATCGCCGGCAGCGCGGCCCTCATTCTGCTCAACCCGGCCTTCGGCACGCTCAGCGACTACGTGCAGTGCTTCCTCTGGTCCTTCGGCATCGCCGCCGCCGGGCAGCTGACCACCCTTAGCTTCGGGTCGGTCTCGAGCGCGCTCGGGATACCCTTGATCAAGCCTTGATGAACACCGCGGCCAGGGTGCCCGTTCGCCCCGGCCCATGAGCAGCCGGCAGCGGCGGCAACGGCTGCCGCGCTGGATCTTGATCGATCGGCCGGCTGGGCTATCGCCACGAATCCCTCAGCCGCCCGCGCCGAGGCGAGTCTCCATTCGGTCGATGACCTTGCCCAGCTCCTCCTCTATGCTCCTAAACTCGCCAGGTGCGTCGGGGCCGAGCTCCCAGACCGCCTCGACTCTGCCCAACACCTCCTTCGTCTCGGCGTCGAGCTCCAGGAGGCGCCTGCGCAGCAGCCAGGAAAGGAAGCGCCGGTTCGACCGCCGCCTGAAGAAAGCGCCCGTCCGAGTGGCGGCAGCAATCCGGCTGGCCTCGGTCCACTTGCCGAACCCCGCCCACTCGGCTAGCAGCGACGAGCGATCTGTTTCCAACGCCGCCTCGCGCGCGGGGAATCCAGCGGCGAAGCGCCGCAGGGCGGCACGGGAGGTCAGCCGCGCCGCATCCACCTTGAAAGTCTCGGCCTCCCCCTCCATGAGATCCACCCTGCGCAGCAGCGCGCCAATGCGGGAGGCGATCCGCGATGAGCTCTCGACGTCCCCCGCGGCCATGCCGAGAGCGAGGTCGACCTCGGAGACGCCAACCAAGAACGACGGGACGTCTGACGAGACGGCGCCCTCCTCGTCCCTGCCACGCAGTGCCCGCACCTCCTGCAGGACGCCGTCGGCCCGGGGCGCGCCCATCAGCGGGGCTGTGAGCTCGGCGACCCTCATCGGAGGTGGGCTGTCGAGCCAGCCGCGGTAGGCAATCCCGCTCGCCACGACGAGCGCCGCCGCGCTCGCCAGCCATCGCACGCGGCAGCGGCAGAAGACGCGTGGCAGGCGCGGAGCAAACCGCAATACCTGGCCGACGGCATTTTCCGGCTCCGCTTCGTCGAGCTCGCGCACGAGATGAGCGGCTCCGGCGAACAGCTCGTAGCAGCTCTCACATCGCGCCAGGTGACAGACGACCCGCGTTCGCTCCTCAACGCTCGAGGTGGCGTCGAGGAAGGCCGCGATGTCCTCCTCGGCCAGGCAGGGTCCGCTAAGGGTTGGCGTCTCTGGGGCGGTCATGCGGTCTCGGCAGCGCAGCAGGCCGTCGCCCGCTTGAATCATAGACGGACACGAATGTCATTTATCTCTGCGCTCGGCGCCAGCGTCGCCGAGTGCTGGGGCCGTCGCGGTATACACTTTGGAGCAATCACGACTGAACAAGGAGACTCTCCGAGTCGGTGGCACTGAGGCAGCGGTTTCAGGCGAGGGAGCAGCACCGCGGCGCGCGCCGCCGCGGGCTCGGGATCGTTGTCGCCATCGCCACCGGCATCGTGGCGGCCGCCTCATGGAGCTTCCTTGGACCTCTGCGGGCCTCGGATTCTCCGGAGCGCGCGCGGGACTCCTTGTCCGCGCTGCTCGGCGGCGCACGGCTTGCCGGCGGCCGCTTGTGGCGCGTGCCCTGGGGTCCGCGAGAGCCGGACGAGATTCCGGTCTCGAGCGAAATTCGCGTCCTCGTCCGTCATATGACCGCAGAGGCCGAACATGAGTGTAAACCCCGTTGTCTCGCCAACCTGGCGCTGATCAAGATGATGACCAAGCAGCCCGCGATGGCCGTCGAGCTCCTCGAACGAGCGGTTGACCGCGCGCCTGGGGACGCCTTTCTCTGGAGCGATCTCGCGGTCGCCCGGCTGGCCCTTGCGGAGAAGGCGCCGAACACGGGTGCGCTCGCTCTGGTGAGCTCGCTGGCCGCGGCCGAGCGCGCGGTCGCGCTCGCTCCTGACTGCGAGGAGGCACTCTTCAACCGTGCGCTGATCCTCGAGCACCTGCACCTCGTCGCGCTCGCCAGGGCGGCCTGGTGCCGCTATCTCTCCTTCGACGCCGAATCGAAATGGGCGGCGGAGGCCAGCCGGACGCTTGCCACGCTCCCGAGCCGCCGCCCGCGTCAGCAATGGGACGAGGAGTTGACCCGGTTGGCGGCCGCCGACGTCGATGTCGGTAATGTGGCCGCTGCCGTCAAGCGCTTCCCCCAACTGGCGCGATTGGAGATCGAGGAGACCGCCCTGCCCGCCTGGGGGGCCGCGTGGCTGAAGGGAGATGCCCGGACTGCGCGTCACCAGCTGCGCCTCGCCGAGCGCGTCGGCCGGGGTCTGGTCGAGGTCGGAGCCGACACCTTGATCGCCGCCGCGGTCGGCTCGATCCGTGCCGCGGAGGCAACCGCTGACGGGCCTCGCCTCGCCTCCCTCGCCCGCGGGCACGTGGCCTATGCCGAGGGCATGGCGCAGTACAAGGCGTCGGCGGACCGCGCTGCACTACAGCGCTTCGACCAGGCGGTCGAGCTCCTGACCAGGGGCCGCAGCCCCTTCGCCGGTTGGGCGCGATTCCGCGCTCAGATCTGTCGCTACTACGAGGGTGACAACTCCGGCGTGCTGGCGGCCGCCGGCAAGATGCTGCAGCAGCGCCCGCCCGACCGCTATCCCGCGCTCGCGGGCCGAGCTGCCTTGCTCGCCGGCATGGCGAGCTCCCGGCTGGCGCATCTCGGCCAGAGCATTCACTTCTATCGCCAGGCCCTCGCCGCCTTCACCGGCATCGGCGAGACGGAGCACGTGGCGGCCGCGCACTTCATGCTGGCCGAGGCTCTGCAGATGGCGGGCGACCTCGAGGCCGCCTGGGATCAGCGCCTGGAGGCGCTGGCGCTAACCCATACCCTCGGCGACTCGATCTATTACTACAACAGCCTCTATGACGCCGCCGCGGCACTCCGACCCACCGATCAGCACGGCCTGGCACTGGTCTTCGAGAACGAGATGGTTCGCTTCGCGCGCGCCAAGGGTGATCCCCTGCTGCTGACCGAGACACTCGTCGACCGCGCGCGCACCCGCGATCGCCTCGGCGACGCCCCGGGCGCGCATCACGATCTGGCAACCGCGGCATCCTGGCTCGAGCAGGTGCCGCTAGGCGAGCGCCGCCTGCGCCTCGACACCGCGATCCGCCTGGCGCAGGCGGAGATGGCCGCCGGGACCCCGCAGGCCCTTGCCGCGCTGAGCGCGGCGATCCAGCTGGCGCGCGACCGGCGGGACGAGTTCAGGCTCCCGGCGCTCTACGAGCTGCGCGCCAGAAGCGAGCTGCTGGACGGCCGCACCGAGCAGGCGGCGAGCGACCTCCTTGCGGGCATCGAAGAGTGCGAGCACCAGCGCGAGCACCTGCTGGTCGAGCAGCTGCCCGGCTCCTTCCTCGACCAGCGGCAGGGCGTGTTCGAGGCGATGGTCCGGCTGCAGCTCCGGCTGGGCGAGCCGGAGCGGGCGCTGCATTTCTCCGAGCGCGGTCGGACGCGCAACTTGCTCGAGACGCTCGCCGCCCCTCGCAGCCATGGCGAGACACGCATCGCCGGGGGCGTCGCGTCGGCGGCGGCGATCGCGCGCGAGCTGCCGCCCAGGACGACTCTGCTCGAGTTCTCAGTGTTCGAGGAGCGCACGGTGGTTTGGATGGTGAGGCGCGAGGGTCTCTCGGTCCGTGAGCTGCCGGTCGGGAACCGGGAGCTGCGGCGACACGTCGCGGACCTACGAGCCCAGATCGTCAACGGGCGTGAAGCGGTGCCGCGCGAGAGCTCGCTGCTCTTCGACCTCCTCATCCGCCCTTTGACCGACGTCCTGGACAAGTGCGACACGCTCGTCGCGGTGCCCGACGAGGCG
>DATNKH010000295.1:0-5221 GCA_035603475.1 Thermoanaerobaculia bacterium | reverse complement strand
GGCCTCGTGCCTCGCCTCGCCCCTCGTCCCAGAGGAGAGAAGGGAAAGAAGGAGAAGGAGAAGGAGAAGGAGAAGGGAAGGGACGAATCGAACCAGGAGACTACCCGGTGAAGCCAGTGAAAAGCCCCTGTTGACACCCTGCCGCGAGTTGTGATTTCAGGTGCCGAAGACCCCGCCGCCGAGCCTAAAGCTCGCTGTCACATAGAGTTAACACAACCCTGACCGGGAATTCACCCGCCTGCCTGTGGAAATCTCGCCCCACTTCCGCCCCGGCCTTGCGGCGCTCTCGAACCAAGATTTACAAGCTGTTTGTTTTCATCTACTTACGGAGAGTTGCACAGGCCGCTGTTCAAAGCGTTCAAAGCGGCCAGTGAGGCGGGCTGGCGGCGATTCTCGACCGCTTTTCCGCAGGGATTTCCACAGAAGCTGTGGAATCCGCGTGTTACGCTCTCGATTCATGGCACGCGAGAAGATCCTGGTGATCGAGGACGAGCCCGACATCGCAGAAGTCCTGCAGTACAACCTCGAGAAGGAAGGCTTCGACGTCGAGACGGCGCGCCGCGGCGACACCGGCTTCGACGCGGTCCGCCGCGACAACCCGGACCTCATCCTGCTCGACCTGATGTTGCCCGGCATCGACGGCCTCGAGCTGACGCGGATGCTCAAGCGCGACCCGCTCACCTCGCGACTGCCGATCGTCATGCTCACCGCCCGCGGCGAAGAGGTGGACCGCATCGTCGGCCTCGAGCTGGGCGCCGACGACTACATCAGCAAGCCGTTCAGCCCGCGCGAGGTGGTGCTGCGGGTCAAGGCGGTGCTGCGCCGCTTCCAGCAGGAGGAGAGCGTGGTCGAGCTGATCGAGGTCGGCGGCATCGAGCTCGACGTCTCGGGCCACCAGCTGCGGGTGCGCGGCAAGGAGATGCCGCTCACCGCCACCGAGTTCCGGCTGCTCCGCCTGCTGCTCGAGCGCTGCGGCCGGGTGCAGACCCGCGGCCAGCTCCTCTCCGACGTCTGGGGCTACGCCGAGGACATCGACAGCCGCACCGTGGACACCCACATCCGTCGCCTGCGCCGCAAGCTCGGCCCCGAGGCAGAACGCATCGAGACGGTGATCGGGGTCGGCTACCGGCTGCGGCCTTGAGCCCCTCCGCATGCGGCCCCGGCTCCGCCTGACGCCTTTCTGGCCCGCACTGGCCGTGGCGCTGGCCGGCGGCGCGTTGCTCTGGCTGCTGCTGCCGGGCCTCCTCCAGCAGGGCCCCCCCCCGGGGGGCGGCGCGCGCCGGCTCGACGCCTTCGCAGCCCTATCGGCCGCCCTCGCCCTGGCCTTGGGCGGCGCCGGCGCCGGCGTCCTGGTCTTCGCCTGGTGGATCGACCGCCGCCTCGTCCGCCCGCTGGCGCGGCTGATCGCCGGTGCCGGCGAGCTGGCCAGCGGCCAGGCGCGGCGGGTCGAGGAGGCGGAAGGCGAGGAGCTGGCCCTGCTGTCGCGCTCCCTGAACCGCCTGGCCGAGACGGCCGAGGCGCAGTTCGCGGCGGTCCGCAGCGAGCGCGACCACCTGCAATCGATTCTCGCCAGCATGTCCGAGGGTGTGTTGGTGGTCGGCCCCGACGGCCGCGTCTCCTCGGCCAATCCCGCCTTCCGGCGGCTCTTCGACCTCGCCGGCGAGGTGGCCGGCAAGCCGCTGCTCGAGCTCAGCCGCCAGCCGGAGCTCGGCCGCGTCGTCGCCGAAACGCTGCGCCAGGGCGGCCCGCAGAGCGGCCAGATCGAGCTGCAGGTGCCGGAGCGCCGCACCCTGCTGCTGGCCTCGGCGGCGCTCTCGGGCGGCGAGCGCGGCGCGGTGGTGGTGGCCCGCGACACCACCGAGCTGACGCGGGTCGCCGACATGCGGCGCGACTTCGTGGCCAACGTCTCGCACGAGCTGAAAACGCCGCTGGCGGCGATCCGCGGCTATGCCGAGACCCTCCGCGACGGCGCGCTGCAAGAGGAGGAGACGGCCCGCCGCTTCACCGAGCGGCTGCTCTGGCAGTGCCGCCGCCTGCAGGCCCTGCTCGACGACCTGCTCACCCTGTCGCGGCTGGAGGGCGCCGGCCAGGCCGTGGCCGAGCGCGAGCCGGTCGACCTCTCGGCCCTCGCCCAGCGCGCCGTCGAGACGCTGGCCGCGGCGGCGCGCGAGAAGCGCGTCCGGCTGGCGATCGACGAGCAGCCGCTGCCCCGCATCCCCGGCGACGCCGACGGCCTCGAGCGCCTGCTGGTCAACCTGCTCGACAACGCCATCAAGTACAACCGCCCCGGCGGCGAGGTGCTGCTGCGCCTCGCGCCGGCCGGCGGCGAGGTGGTGATCGCGGTCAGCGACACCGGCATCGGTATCCCGCCGGAGGCCCTGGGGCGCATCTTCGAGCGGTTCTACCGGGTCGACAAGGGGCGTGCCCGCGAGGAAGGCGGCACCGGCCTCGGCCTGGCGATCGTCAAGCACCTCGCCCAGTCCCACGGCGGCCACGTCGAGGTCGAGAGCCGCATGGGCCGCGGCACCACCTTCCGGGTCTTCCTGCCCTTCACCGGCACCGCGGCCGCGGCCTCCGCCTCGGCCTAGAAGACCCTGCCGCACGATCGCCGACGACTCGGCGATCGGCAATGCGAAGGAACCGGGCGGGACGCTGCTAGTGCCCCACTAGCGATCGGAGCGGAAGCCGCGCCGCTCGAGGTCGGCGCGCACGGCGTCGCGGCTCGGCGGCGCCTCCATCCCGGGCCACAGGTCGGCCCAGTGCAGGCAGGAGCTCAGCTTGCTCCGGCTGCCCCCGAGCGACGAGGGCGACGAGGGCGACGAGAGCCGGGCCCCCTTGCCGGCGGCCTGGCCCGCGGTGAGCTCCTCGCAGAGGCAGGGCCAGGCATCCGGCGGCGCGATCGCGGGCTCCTCCCTGGCCAGCTCCGCGTCACCCTGGGTCACCCGCAGCGTGAGCGGCCCGCCGCGCAGGCGCGTCTCGCACCGCAGCTCGACCGCGCCGGCGGCGTCGGGCGCGATCTCGAAGGTGAGGGCGGCCGGCGCCACCTTCGCCTCGTGCGTCCAACCGCTCCTGCCGAGCTTCCGCAGGTGACGCTCCACCGCCAGCCGCAGGATGTGATGGCCCGGCGCCAGGCTGCGATCGAGCTCGACCGGCGGATCGAGGAACGAGACGGTCGGCGCCTTCACCGCGGCGAGGTAGCGCCCGTCGAGATAGACGTAGAGGTCCCACCGCTCGTCGTCGGCGCCGTAATTCGGATGATAGGCGATGCGCCAGTGCATGCTGGCCGCGTGCTCCGGCGGCGTGGACGCAGCGGCCGGCGCGGCGGCGCCCGGTGGAACCGGGGCGGCGGCCGGGGACGGCGGAGCCTGAGGTGCCGGGGCGCCAGCGGCAGCGCCCGCGGTGCCCGTGGACGGCTCGGCGGCGTGCTCGGGGGCGGGCTGAGGGGCGGGCCGCGGCGAGGGCTGCCGGGCGGCGAGGTCCAGGAGCCTGGTCATCAGCGGGTCGGAAGCGCCGGCCCGCTGGAGCTCGACGATCTCGCGGCTGCCGACCGCGGCCGGACGCTGCCCCGAGGTCGCGAGCCAGTGCAGGATGACCGGCTCCGACACCTTGGCGTGCAGCATCCGCAGCACTTCCTGGACCACGGCGTCGAGCGTGGCCTCGCGCGCCGCGGCCGTGCCGCCGGCTCCGCCGCTGGAAGAGGCGTCTGCCGCCCGGGGCGCCGGGGCCGAGGCGTTCGCCGCGTTCGCCGCGCTCGCAGCGTTCGCACCGATCGCACCGATCGCACCGATCGCCGTCAGGGGCGCCGGCGACGGCAACCAGGCGAGCGCCACGGCCACCGCCACCACGACTGCCCGTCCGCGATCCCGCCCCCACCCGCGCCGCTCCACCTGCCGCGCGCGGGGGGAAAGTGTCGTCTCAGATCCCACCAGTCTCATCGGGTCTCCTTGGCCGCGCCGGCCGCCGGCCGCCGGCCACCGGCTGCCGCGGCCGACCGCGATCCGCCGCGACCGAGTCCGATCGACCCGGCCGGGTCTCCTCCGGCGGAGCAGCCCGGCGATTCTAATCGCAAGCGCGGCCACCGGCAGGGTCGTCACAGAGGTGTCACGCCGCGCGTCCACCCGCTGTGTCGCGCGCGTCGTAGCATGTCGCCACTGGCGTGACAACCGCCGCGGGGCCGCGGTTCCCGGCGGGCCGGCCGGCCGCGACAGCGGCCGGCGAGCGGCCCGCCATCGGCTCGCCGCCGGTCGGGCGACGGCCCGGCGAAGGCCGGAAGACAGGGTTGACGGGAAGGTGGTGGCGGCGTGGCGATTTGCCGGCGAGGTTATGCTATCCTCTCTCGAAATTCGGCCGCTGACTGAGAGGGAGGGAGTGATGCTTACCTGGAATCAGGTTTACACGCCTGTACAAGGTAACCTGCTCTTGTCGGCACTGGTGGCGGCGCTGCCCGTCGTCGTGCTCCTCGGCCTCCTCGCCTTCGCCCACGTCCGCGCCCACTGGGCGGCGCTCCTCGGCCTCGCGGCTTCGCTCTCGATCGCCATCTTCATCTACGGCATGCCGGCAAAGCTGGCGTTCGCCGCCGCCGGCAACGGCGCCGCCTTCGGCCTGCTGCCGATCGGCTGAATCATCCTCGGCGCCATCTTCGTCTACGACATCACCGTCGCGTCCGGCGACTTCGAGGTCATGAAGCACACCATCGCCGGGCTCGCCAGCGACCGCCGCATCCAGCTGCTGCTCGTCGGCTTCAGCTTCGGCGCCTTCATCGAGGGCGCCTCCGGCTTCGGCACGCCGGTGGCGATCTGCGGCGCCATGCTGATCGGCCTCGGCTTCCGGCCGCTGCAGGCCGCCGGGCTGGCGCTGCTCGGCAACACCGCGCCGGTCGCCTTCGGCGCCCTCGGCACCCCGATCATCACCCTGGCCAAGGTCACGGGGCTGCCGGAGCTCACGCTCAGCGCCATGGTCGGCCGCCAGCTGCCATTCTTCTCGGTCATCGTCCCCTTCTGGCTGATCTGGGCGATGTCCGGGCGGAAGGCGATGCGCGAGGTCTGGCCGGCCTGCCTGACCTGCGGCCTGAGCTTCGCGATCACCCAGTTCTTCGTCAGCAACTACTTCGGGCCCACCCTGGTCGACATCGTCGGCGCGATCGTCTCGATGCTGGCGCTGGTCATCCTCCTCCGCTTCTGGCAGCCGAGGACGACCTGGAGCTTCGAGCACGAGTCGGACG
>DATNKH010000294.1:0-2147 GCA_035603475.1 Thermoanaerobaculia bacterium | reverse complement strand
GCCAGGCCCAGCACCAGCCGCGGCACCGCCACCGCCACCTCGCCGGCGCGGCAGAAGGCCACGGCGTGGGCGGCGCGGGCGCCCGCGACCGGCAGCGGCAGGTAGCCGGCGCCGGGGCCGAAGCAGTGCGGCCGGCGGCGGCGCAGGTGCAGCGCCTGCCGCACCAGCCAGAGCTTCGGCAGCCCTTCCTCCATGCCGGCCATCACCTCCTCCGGCGACGCGCCCGGCAGCCGTGCCAGCAGCCGCCGCCGCAGCGTGTAGTCGACCGGGCGGCGGTTGTCGGGGTCGACCAGCGACGAGCTCCACAGCTCGCATCCCTGGTAGAGGTCGGGAACGCCCGGGGCGGCGAGCGCGAGCAGCGTCTGGGCCAGAGAGTTGACGCGGCCCGGCCGCACCAGCGGCGCGGCGAGCTCGGCGAGGTCGCGCTGGAAGTCGGCGTCGGCGTCGAGGTCGGCGATGAAGCGGCGCAGCGCCGTCTCCCAGGCCGGATCGGGACGGTGCCAGGAGGTGTGGGTCCTGGCCTCGCGCGCCGCCTTCTCCATGTAGGCGGCGGCGCGCTCGCGTTCGAGCGGCCAGGCGCCGACCAGCGTCTGGTAGAGCAGGTACTCGGTGTTGGCGTCCGGCACGCCACCGTGGCGGTGGCGCGCGTTGTGCGCGAACCAGCGCCGCACGGCGTCGGCCCAGCGTTCCGGGATCTCGGAGAGCAGGTACAGGCGCGCCCGCACGTCGCCGCTGCGCTTGGTGTCGTGGGTCGAGAGAGTGAGCATGGTGCGCGGCGAGTGCGCGGCGGTGTCCTGGCAGCGGCGATGGAGCTCCTCCGGGGAGACGCCGAAGCGCCCCGGGTCACCGCCCACCTCGTTGAGCGCCGCCAGCCGGTTGAAGACGTAGAAGGCGGTGTCCTCGACACCCTTGGCCATCGCCGGCGCGGTGAGCTGCTGGAAGCGCATCGCCAGCTCCGCGGCGGCGGCGCCGCGCACCTTGAGCAGCAGCACCGCGGCCAGGAAGTCGAAGAGGTCCGCGGGCAGGTCGGGGCGGTGGCGCTTGGCGGCGGCGATCGCCGTCTCGACCAGGGCGCGGTCCGCCTCCCCCACCTGGCCCGTCGCGGCGCGCACGTAGGTGCGATAGACCGGCAGGTCGGCCGCCACTTCCCGCAGCGCCTCGCGCAGGTCGTGGCGGGAGTGGTCGCGGTGGCGGCGATGCTGCTCGCACACCGCCACGAACAGCTCCCCCAGCCGGTTGACGTCGGCGGCCAGCAGCTCGCCGAGCGCCTGCAGCTTGCGGGCGCGGGCGGTTTCCGGCCAGTCCAGGCTGCCGCCGGTCACCGCCGCGTACAGCCCGGAGAGCGCGCCCTCGGCGGCGGGATCGACGAACAGGCCGCCGGCGCAGTGGAGGAAGTCGTAGCCGGTCGTGCCGTCGACCTGCCAGTCGGCGGGCAGCCGCTCGTCGCGCTGCAGGATCTTCTCGACGATCAGCCAGGCGTCGGGCGCCGCGGCGCGCAGCCGCCGGCAGTACTGGGCGGGATCGTAGAGGCCGTCCGGATGATCGATGCGCAAGCCGTCGAGCAGGCCGCGGCTCACCCAGTCGAGCACCCGCACGTGCGTGCCGGCGAACACCCGTTCGTCCTCGACGCGCAGCCCGACCAGCGTGCTGACGTCGAAGAAGCGCCGGTAATCCAGCTCCCTGCCGGCCAGGCGCCACCAGGCCAGCCGGTAGTTCTGGCGCGACAGCAGCCGGTCGAGACGGTCGGCATCGCCGTTGATCGCGGCGACCTCGCCGTCGACGGCCGCGGCGACCTCGTGCCGCTCGCCGGCCAGGCGCGCCAGCAGGCCGGCCAGCACCTCCTTGTCGCGGTGGCGGCGCGCGACGCTCTCGCGGTCGGTCGCCGTCGCCTCGGGCAGATCGCCGAAGGCGCCGGCGAGGAAGGCCAGCTCGGCCGAGCCGCAGCGCTCGGCGGCGGCGCGCAGCGGCTCGTCGAGCGAGCGCGGCGCGACCGGCATGCGGTGCTCGCGGTAGCTCATCTCGAAGCGGCCGCCGTCGCGGCTGAGGCGCAGCTCGCCGGCCTCCAGCACGCGGCCATAGTGGTTGTCGAGGATGGGCAGCAGGACGAGGTTGCGCAGCCGCTCCTCGCGCGGCGCCCAGTCGACGTC
>DATNKH010000293.1:0-6927 GCA_035603475.1 Thermoanaerobaculia bacterium | reverse complement strand
ACACCAGCCGATAGCTCAGCCGGCCCGAGTCGCGAAGGAGGTCGTAGGCGAAGCCCGTCACCGTCGCTTCCTGGCCCGGGGCGGTGATCAGCACGGTGCCACCGGTCAGCACCCCGCCGGCCATCCGCAGCGGCACCTCGCCGGCGACCGGCAGGCCACGGCTGCCGGCGATCCCGGCCTGGGCCGCTTCGACGCGCAGGTCCGCCTGGCCACTGCCGAGCCGCCACTGCGAGCTCTGGAAGCGGTAACGCAGCCGGCCGCTGGCGCGCCCGGCAACCTCCACGACCGGCGGCTCGCGGCCGGCAAACTGGCGCGGGAAGAGGTCGGCCAGGAACGGCTGCAGCGCCAGTCCGCGGATCGCCAGGTCCAGGTCGACCGGGCGGCCGCCGTGCGGCCCGGGACCGGCGCCGGTCAGGATCGTCACCGGGCCTGCGAGCGCGCCCTCGGCATAGACGGCGTGCCGGACCTCCACCGCCAGCTGCCGGGGGTCGCCGCGGAAGTCGGCGGCGAGATCGCGGAACACGCGATGGAGGACGTCGATGCGCGGTGCGCTCAGGCTCCCGGTGTACTCCCAGGCTTCGTGGGAGAAGGTGAAGCGGCCGAAGATGTCGGCCGGGCCCACGATCGGTTCCTCGAGATAGCCCACCCGGTTGACCCACTGCGCCGCCATCCGCGCCGTGACGCCCAGGTCGACCTGGTTGTCGCCGCGCCAGCTGATGGCACCCGCCACCCGCATCGACAGGTCCGGTCCGGACAGGCGGGCGGCGGCGATCCGTAGCTGGTCCGCGTCGACGCGGCCGCGGGCCGAGAACGTCAGCGCATAGGGGCGGGCGTCGGGCAGCCGCAGAGCGACGTCCTGGGCCGTCACCAGGAAATCGAGGCCAGTCGCGCCGCGGGTGGCGGGAAGCGGCGGGGGCCTGGGCCGGGCGCCGCTGCCCGCGGCGCCCGTGGTGCCTGTCGCGCCCTTGGCGGCCAGGGCGCTCGCCGGGGAAGCGGTCTCCGAGAGGCGCGCCCAGAGCGCGCTCGCCGTCAAGTCGAGGCGGGCCCGACGTTCGTTGAGCTGGAACGTGCCGTCCTCGATCAGTAACCGGTCGATGACGAGCTGCACGCGCTGCGGCTGGTTGGCGGTAGGGCGGCGCAGCCGCGGCAGGTTGTTGCTGCCGTCGGAGTTGAAACGCAGGTAGATTCGCGGCCGCTCGAGATCGAGCTGCTCGATCTGCAGGCGGCGCCGGGCGAGGGCGCGCCAGGTGATGCGCGCTCGCGCCCCGCCGAGGCGCAGCACCGGCGGGTCGGCTGGCGACGGACCGGGAATGACCAGGTCGTTCAGCTCGAACGACGGCGTCAACGTCCAGAGATTGAAGTCCACGGACCCGAGCGCCACCTCGCGCCCGAGGGCGTCAGAGAGCTCGCCCCGCAGCAGGTCGGCGCCGCTCTCGCGGGCGAAGCGGCTGCTGAAGAACAGCACGGTGCCCGCCGCCAGCGCCAGCACCAGCAGCAGCCCCCAGACGAAGGGGCGCACCACCCACCGGCGAACCCGGCCGGGACGGCGCCGCTCCTGCCGGCGCCGCTCCGTGGACGGCGGCTCGGGGCCCTGCTCACGGCGCCGCTCCTCCCGGCGGCGTTCGCCGGGCGCGGCCGGCGGCGTCGGACCCGCGGCAGGCGGCGACGAAGGCGGACTCGCAGCGGGCGGCGGCGGACCGGCGGCAGGCGGTGGCGAGGGCGGATCGTCAGGCGGCCCCACGCTCAGAGCCCTCCCCCGTCGTCGGGGCGGGTCAGGCCTCCCCAGCGCAGCTTCTCGCGCAGGTTGTCGTAGAAGCTGCGGTCGCGGACCTTGACCAGGTGGACGGCCGCGGCGCTCTGGGTCACCGCCACCGTCTCGTGATAGCGCAGCTCCGTTCCCTCCTGTCCGTCGAGGGTCAGGAACACCTCCTCGCGGTCGGTCTCGAGCGTCACCTGGATGCGGCTGGACCCGGGCACCACGATCGGCCGCAGCGAGAGCGCGTGCGGGCAGATCGGCGTCAACACCGCTACCGGCAGCAAGGGGTTGACGATGGGGCCGCCTGCCGACAGGTTGTAGGCCGTCGAGCCGGTGGGAGTCGAGATGATCAGCCCGTCGGAGCGGTAGCGCGCGATCAGGTGACCGTCGACCTCCATCGTCAGGTCGATGATGCGCGACAGCGCGCTCTTGGTGATCACCGCGTCGTTGAGCACCCGGAAGCGCTCGGTGGCGCGGCTGTCGCCGCGGCGCTCGACGTCGAACAGCGACCGCGCCTCGGTGCGGAACCTTCCCGCCAGCACGTGCACCAGAGCGGGATAGAGCTCGGCGCGACCGATCTCGGTCAGGAACCCGAGGTTGCCGAGGTTGACTCCCAGGATCGGAATCCCCGGCTCGAGGGCGCGAGCCACCGACAGCAGCGTGCCGTCGCCGCCCAGCACCACCACCAGGTCGTACGCGGCGGCCGGGCTGAAAGCAGCCTCATCGCGTCCCAGGGCCGCCAGCGTCGAGCCGTCCAGGAACACCTCGAGGCCGCGGCCGCGCAGCCATTCGGCCAGCTCGGCGGCGGTCCCCGCCGCCTCGTGGCTGGATCGCTTCGCGACCACTCCGACGCGACGCGGCTTCCGCCGCCGGGGCTTGCCGCTCAAGCCGCTCTCCGCCGCAGCAGCGCGAACGCCTCGCGATTGCCGCCGCTGCCGGCGACGGGCGAGTCGAAGCAGGCGCCGGCGAGCTCGAGGGCGGCGGCGGGGGCGGCGCGGTGACCGCCGACCTCGCCTATCGCGCCGGCCAGGCCGATCGCGCCGATTTCGCCGATTTCGCCGATTCCGCCGATTTCAGCCAGGCGGCCGGCGCACTCGTCGATCACCCGACGGCGGAGCGCCTCGTCACGCAGGATGCCGCCCTTGCCGACCGCGCCTCGCCCGGCTTCGAACTGCGGCTTGATCAACACCAGCAGGTAGCCGCTGGCGCCGCTGCCTCCTGGGACGGCGACGGCGGGCCGGCGGAGGTGGGGCAGCAGCGCCGGAACGACCTTGAGGAGCGAGATGAACGAGACGTCGACGGTGACCAGGTCGCAAGGTTCCGGCAGGGCGCCGGCCGCCAGGTGGCGGGCGTTGACGCGCTCCATCACCACCACCCGCGGGTCCTGCCGCAGGCGCAGGTCGAGCTGCCCATGGCCGACGTCGAGCGCGTAGACTCGGCGCGCGCCACGCTCGAGCAAGCAGTGAGTGAAGCCGCCGGTCGAGGCGCCCACGTCGAGGCACACCCAGCCGGCCGGGTCGAGGCTGTAATGGTCGAGGGCGGCCGCCAGCTTGCGGCCGGCACGAGAGACGAAGGGCTCACGCTCGGTGACCTCGAGGGCGGCTGCCGCGCCGACGGCGGTCCCCGGTTTGTCCATGCGGCGCCCGTCGACGCGGATCAGCCCGGCCATCACGGCGCGCCTCGCCTGTTCGCGACTGGGGAACAGTCCGCGCTCGACGAGCAACTGGTCCAGGCGCGACGCCACCGGCTTTGCCTGATCTTCGGAGCTGATGGGAGCGGCCGGTCGTCTCTGGGCGTCCTCGGCGGTCTTCGGCGATCCGCGAGTGGAGATGGGGGCGATGCCGGCGATAGACGCGATGGGCGATCGGCGATGCCCTGGGCGTCTACCGCCCGACAGCGGAGGCCGGCAGGGCCTCTTCGATGAGCATGATGGGAATGTCCGAGACGATCGGGTAGACCAGGCCGGAGGTGGCGCAGAACAGACCCTGTTCGACCACCGGGGCCTCGTCGCGGAAATGCTCCCGGTACTTCTCCGCCAGCATCCCGCGGACCTCTGCCGGCAGCTCGATCAGCTCCAGCTCGCCTTTCGTCTTCGGGCAGACGAGTATCTCCAGCAGCTCCGGATCGACCGCCATCGGGGCCCCCCTGTCGAGGGCGCAGCATAACACAGCCGGGACCGGGCTCCGGGCCCGGGGGTAGTGGGTCAGCTCGCGGCTTGTGCGCTGATACAGCCCATGATAGCTTGCCGGATCAACGAAAACCTGGTGCGAGTCTCTCGCCCACTTACCGATGATCGGAGGAGGAGTGGCATGAAGAAGAATCTGAAGATCGCCCTCAGCAGGGAGACCCTCAGGCATCTCGACTCCCGCGGCCTCGAGCGGGCCGCCGGCGCAACGGCGGGCAACAGCGCCTGCGGCAGCGCCTGCCTCTGTACGGCCACCTACGTGTGCTCCAACTGCAGGCCCTGTCTCTGAGGATCGGCTCGACACTCGTATCCGGGCTCGATCGATCCCGTTTCGGTGTACCCCCCGGGGTGCTTCCTCGGAAGGACTCCCGGGGGAGGGCCCGGGACTCTCTCGCCGCCCCCGGGCCCGCGCCCGGGTGGGGGGTCTAAGGCACCACTACCCCCGCCCCCGGCGGGATAAGATACTCCCATGCCCGAGCGCGATCCTGGCGGTCCGGGCCCCTCGCCCCTTCCCGAGATCTCGCTGGTGATCCCGGTCTACAACGAGGAGCCGAACCTGCCGCCGCTGGCCGGCGAGATCCGGCAGACGATGCAGGCCCTCGGGCGGCCCTACGAGGTGCTGCTGGTCGACGACGGGTCGACCGACGGCAGCCTCGCCGCGATGATCCGGCTGGCGAGCCAGGACCCGGCGGTGCGGGTGATCAAGCAGGCCCGCAACGCCGGCCAGTCGGCCGCCCTGGACGCCGGCTTCCGCCACGCCCGCGGCGCCATCGTCGTGACCCTCGACGCCGACCTGCAGAACGATCCGGCGGACATCCCGCTGCTGCTGGCGCGCCTCGAGGCGGGCAGCGCGAGCGGCGAGAGCGGCAAGGGTGCCGAGCCGTGCGACGTGGTTTGCGGGGTCCGGATGGGCCGCCGGGACAGCTGGGTGCGGCGGCTGTCGTCGGGGATCGCCAACGCCGTCCGCAACCGTCTCACCCAGGAGTCGGTCGCCGACGTCGGCTGCACCTTGCGAGCCTGCCGCGCCGAGTACCTGCGCCGCATCCCGGCCTGGAAAGGCATGCACCGCTTCCTGCCCACCCTGCTGCGCATGGAAGGCGCCCGCATCGCCGAGGTCGGCGTCAGCCACCGGCCGCGGCGGTTCGGCAAGCCGAAGTACAACATCCGCAACCGCATCTGGCGCGCCTCGGCCGACCTGTTGGGCGTGCGCTGGCTGCAATCGCGCTGGATCGACCGGACGCTGGCGGAGGAGGTCGAGGTTTGCAACCAGACCGCTATTGGCTCGCCCTCGGACTGCTCGGACAGCTCCTCTTCTCCGGTCGCTTCCTTGTCCAGTGGGTCGCGTCGGAGCGGCGGAAAACCAGCATCGTCCCCCGCTCCTTCTGGTACCTGAGCATCGCCGGCGGCGCAACCCTCCTGGGCTACGCCCTCTACAAGCGAGACCCCGTCTTCATCCTCGGCCAGAGCGCCGGCCTGCTGATCTACGCCCGCAACCTCTGGTTCACGTACCGGCCCGGCGAGAAGGCCGCCCGCGGCGGAGAAAGCGGAGCCGGGGGGGACGCGACAGGGACGCCGTTCGGCCATTGAGCCTCATGAGCTGGCCGTACACAGCGGTTGACGTAGGCCAGGATCTCGCGTCAGGCTTCCCGGTGCCATGAGAACTGCAGGGCTCCGTGAGATCCGCGCCAACATGACCGAGCTCTTGGGCGGCAAGGAGCCGCTGCTGGTGACTCGGCGCGGGAGGATCTTCGGGCTCTACCTCCCGCTCGGAGACGCAGATCGCATCCCCCAAGAGCTGCGGCGAGAGCTGGGCCGGATGCTCTCCACCCATCTCGCAAACCAGCTCGCCGCCGGCGGCAGAAGCGAGGAAGAGATCCAGCAGGATTTTGATGCCTTCCGCCGGCGCCGCCGCTGAGTGCTACCGTCCTGCCGTCGGCCGTCATCGGCTAGGCCGTGGCGCGCGTCCTTCGAGCTCAAGATCCGCGTGACAGGATTCGACCAGCGTCGGCATAGTCTTGATCCGCTTGCCGTGATGCGGGTCCGAAGCCAAAGCAGCCGGCTGTCGCCGACCCAAAATGTTTGCCCAACCCTCTTGACAGGCTTTTTCGGACCCCTGCACTAGTTTTCTCAAGTCCGCGCTCGAAGGGCCTTGGTTGGCCCGGAGGAGGGGCGCGCGGGCCGGATCTCGCGGCGAGCCTCCCCGACCCCTTTCGACGACCGCCTATCGGCCTTGCTGCGGTCGCCAATGAGCTGAAAAATCATGGGTTTACAATCGTTGGCAGGAGGACAGCAAATGACCATCGACGAACCGGTGCACCAGGCAGATTACGATCTCGCGGTGAGGGGTGGGGGCGTGGAGCTCGAGGAGCTCGGTGAGCGCATCGCCGAGCTGGCGGCGCAGATCTCGGCCGCCACCTACGAGCTGCTGTCGATGCTGCGCGAGTTCGACGAGCGCGCCGGGTGGGGCGGCGGGTTCCGCTCTTGCGCTCACTGGCTGTGCTGGCGCATCGGGCTCGACCCTGGCGCGGCGCGTGAGAAGGTGCGCGTGGCGCGGGCGCTCGGCGCGTTGCCGCTGCTTTCCGGGGCCATGTGCCGCGGCGAGATCTCCTACTCGAAGGTCCGCGCCCTCACGCGCATCGCCACGCCGGCCAACGAGGAGGAGCTGCTGAGATTTGGGCGGGCGGGCACCGCGGCTCACGTCGAGAGGCTGGTCCGCGGCATGCGGCTCGTCGATCGCATTGCGGCAGGGAGCGAGAAGCGCCTCCACGCCACGCGGTACCTGCGTGCCTACACCGACGAGGACGGCATGGTGGTGGTGAAGGCACGCCTCGCGCCGGAGGCCGGTGCGGCCCTGCTGCGCGCCCTGGACGCCGGCGTCGAGGCGCTCTACGGGTCACGCCGCCGCCAGCCGCCCGGCGCCGCGCCGGAGGCGGCAGAGGACGCTTCCGCGGAGCAACGCCGCGCCGATGCTCTGGGCCTTGTAGCC
>DATNKH010000292.1:0-4238 GCA_035603475.1 Thermoanaerobaculia bacterium | reverse complement strand
CGCTCGAGGAGGTCGAAGCCGCGGCCTTCCGGACGGCCCACGCGGCGGGCAGGGTCGGGCCGGTGCTGGCGCATGCCTCCTATCTCATCAACCTGGCAGCCGCCGATCCGCAGGTGCTGGCGCTGTCGCTGCAGGCGCTGGCCGACGAGCTCGAGCGCTGCGGCCGGCTCGGAGTCTCCGGCCTGGTGCTGCATCCGGGAGCGCACCTGGGCGCTGGCGAGGACGCCGGGCTCGACCGCGCCGCCGCCGCTCTCGACCGGGCGCTGGCGGCGTTGCCCGGCCTGCGCACCCGCGTGCTGCTCGAGAACACCGCCGGCCAGGGGAGCTGCCTGGGACACCGGCTCGAGCACCTCGCCGCGCTTCGCCAGCGCCTGCCGGCAGCGCGCCGGCGGCGGGTAGGATTCTGCATCGACACTTGTCATGCCTTCGCCGCCGGCTATCCCATCCACGACCCGGCCGGCTGGCGCGACTTCGTCGCCGAGGCCTCGGAGCGGCTGGGTCTCGCGACGCTGGGCTGCATCCACGTCAACGACTCGCTCCGCCCCTGCGGCTCGCGCCGCGATCGTCACGCCCACATCGGCGAAGGTCTGCTCGGGCTCGAGACGTTCGCGCGCCTGCTGGCGGAACCCGCCCTGGCCGCGGTGCCCATGATCGTCGAGACCGACCCCGGCAAGGACATGGCCGGGCACGCCCGCGACCTCGAGGCGCTGCGCGGTCTGCTGCGGAGGGGCCCGCGGGTCAGGAGCCGGGGAGCAAGCCGGGTAGGTGCTTCATGAGGTCGAAGTACACCACCACCACCATCAGCATGAGGATGAGAACCAGGCCGACCTGGCTGATCACCTCTTTCACCCGCAGCGACAGGTCGCGGCGGATGACTTCCTCGATCAGCAGGATGAAGATCTGGCCGCCGTCGAGGATCGGGATCGGCATCAGGTTCAGGATGGCGATGCTCAGGCTGACGAAGCCCATCAGGTTCAGGAGGTACTTGAACCCGGCGCGCGCCGCGGCGCCGCTCTGGGCGGCGATCTCGATGGGGCCGGCGAAGGCTCCCTTGGCGGACATCTCGCGGCGGAAGATCTTGCCCAGCACCTGAAAGGTCTCGGAGACGATGTCGACGTTGTAGCGCAAGCTCTCGACCAGCGCCTGCCCCGGCGGATAGCGCTGATAGAAGCCGATGTAGGCGCCGATCCGTCCCTTCCCCCCGACCAGCGCCGGCACCACCCTCACCTGCAGCGGCTTGCCGTCGCGCACCACCCCGACCGTCATCGCGATGCCGGGCCGCTTCTCGATGGCGTCGAGGAAGTCGCGCGTCTCGGTGATCGGCCGGCCATCGACGTCGCGGATCTCGTCGCCCGCCCGCAGTCCGGCCAGCTCCGCCGGCTTGCCGGGCTCGATCTTCCGGATCTGCGGCCGCAGCACCGGGTCGAGGCCGGCATGGTCGCCGACGTCGTAGTGCGGCACGCGCTGGGGCGTGACGGTGGCGGGGAAGGTGCGATCGCCCCGGCGGACCAGCAATGTCACCGGCTTGTCGGGCGAGGTGATCAGCGCGAGGCTCAGCTCCTGCCAGTTGGAGATGTGCTCGCCGTTGACCTTGACCACCAGGTCGCCCTTGGCCAGGCCGGCATGGGCCGCCGAGGAGCCCGCCTCGACGGCGCCGATGAGCGGCGGCATGGCGGGCAGGTTCGGCAGCTCGACGCCGACCATGAACAGCACGGCAAACAGCACCACCGACAGCACCACGTTCATCGCCGGACCGGCCAGGTACACCAGCACCCGCTGCCAGCGCGGCTTGCTCAGGAACTCGCCGGGATCGCCGGACGATTCGTCGGGGTTCTCGCCGAACAGCCGGACGTAGCCGCCGAGCGGGATGGCCGAGACCCGGTAGTCGGTGCCGCCGCGCGCGAAGCCCCACAGCCGCTTGCCGAAGCCGATCGAGAAGGTGAGCACCCGGACGCCGAAGGCCTTGGCGACCAGCAGGTGTCCCGCCTCGTGCACGACGATGATGATGCCCAGGGCGAAGCCGAAGGCGAGGAGGTTGGTCAGGATGACGTTCATGGCATCTCGGCGGTTCGGGGGATCGGTCAGGCAACCGGAGGACGCGGCGGCCGGGAGGCAGGCTGCCGGGCCGCGCCCTGGCGACGGAAGGGCGATTATAACGGTAGCCGGCGCGATTGCGGGCTCGGAGTCCTTGGTGCCCCGGATCTCGGTGTCCCGCTAGTGGACGCCGGCCACGGCGGGCAGCGGCAGCAGGAGGCAGACGCCGAGTTGCAGCACCGGCGCGGCGAACAGCAGTGCGTCACAGCGGTCGAGCAAGCCGCCATGGCCGGGCAGCACGTGCCCCGAGTCCTTCACGCCGACGCCGCGCTTGAGCATCGATTCGACCAGGTCGCCGACCTGTGCTGCGGCGGCGGTGAAGGCGCCCAGCACCAGCAACTCGGGTTCCAGCCGGCCACGCCACCAGAGGCTCCACGCCGCCGCCGCCACCAGCCCCATCAGGAAGCCTGCCGCCGCCCCTTCCCAGGTCTTCTTCGGGCTGATGGTCGGCGCCATCTTGTGGCGGCCGAAGCGGCTGCCGACGTAGAAGGCCGCGGTGTCGCCCAGCCAGACGATCGCGAGCAGCAGGAAGACCAGCCCGCGGTCCCGGTGCTGCAGGCGGTAGATGCTGGCCAGCGGCACCGCGAAGTACGGCAGGCCGAAGGCGAGGATGCCGAGGCCCTCCAGGGTCTCGTCGAGAGGCGTGCGGGCGAGCAGCACCATGCTGCCAATGCCGACCGAGGTCAGGGCGCCGAGCGCCAGCAACAGCTGCTGCTCGCGCTGCGGATCGAGCGACAGGGTCATGACCAGCGCCGCCAGGGGAACCAGCACCACCAGCACCGCCAGCGGCGCGTGCGGCGCCCGCGGGCGCACGATCCCCACGTACTCGAGCGCGGCCCAGGTGAAGATGATCGCCACGAAGAGGAAGAACCAGGGTCCGCTCAGCAGCAGGATGCCTGCCGCGATGATCGGCGTGCCGATGGCGGCGGTCAGCAGGCGCTGCGTCGAGGAGGCCGGAGCTGTCCGGGAAGGGTGGCTGACGTGTTCCATGGCGATCCCGGGGGCAAGTTACCACAGGAGCCGGTCGGGGTAGTGTCCTAGTTTGCTGGATTGCCCTTTGCCGGCAGGACCTCGAAGATGACGCAGGCGGGATCGGCATAGCGCAGGGCGAAGCGGTCGGGATGAGCCACGGCCCAGCGGCCCTCGAGGGGGAAGTCGAACTCGGGGTAGCGGCAGAGCAGCAGCCAGCGGACTTGCGCGGCGGCGAGGTTGTCGAGCCAGGCTTGCTCCGAGGGATCGACCCGCGGGTTGCAGGCGGGATAGCGGGCGGCGACGCTCAAGTTGGCGCGGTTGACGTTGACGTAGATCGCCTGCCGCTCGAGGAACGGGCCCATGGCCGGGTAGACGAAGTAGGTGCCCGGGGAACCGACGACGTCGACGGTGCCGTCGTCGCCGTGCGCGTCGAGCCAACCCCAGGCGCCGGCGAACAGGTGGGCCGAAGTGGCGTGCGCGGTCCACTCGACGGCCAGTGCGCGCGGGCGGTCGCGGGCCCGGAAGCGCGCCAGCAGCGGCGCGCCTAGCAGGGCCAGCGCGAGGGCGGCGGCGGCGGCGGCGCCGGCATGCCGCCGCACCGCGCCGCGGCAGCCGGGCGAGATCCCGAGGACGACGGCCGCCAGGTCGGCGGCGGCGATCGCCACGCGGACGCCGTGCGGCATCTCGGCATGCAGCTGCAGCAGGCCCTGGCAAGCCAGGGCGAGGGCGATACCGCGCAGCCACGGATCGCTCATCCCGCGCTGCTCGGCGACGGCGACGCCGCCGGCCGCGGCCAGGCCGATCGCCGGGACGAGATAGCGGATGTTGGCGAACAGGTGGAGGTTCGCGGCGAAGGGCACCACCAGCCAGAAGAGCAGCTCGAAGGCGATCTGGGTAGCCGCCACCAGCGCCGCGCGGCGCCGGTCCGAGGCGACGCCGAACGGCAGCGCCAGGAAGGCGAGCAACAGCACCAGCGCCTGTGGACCCGCCCCGAGCTCGACCGATTGCGGCCGGGTGATACCGAGGAAGGCGTCGAGCACCTGGCGGCGGCCGATGGTGGACCACTGGTCGGCGACCGAGTCGCGGCGCGGCAAGGCGGGCAGCAGCGGCGGGCGCGCCGCGGCGGCCCGGGCCTGCGCCCGAGGCTGCGGAGGTGCCGGCGCTACCGGCCT
>DATNKH010000291.1:0-3284 GCA_035603475.1 Thermoanaerobaculia bacterium | reverse complement strand
CCGAGGCCCAGCTCGTCCAGGCGCAGCGCGCCCTCGAGGAGAACGAGGTGCGCCTGCGCCAGGCCTCCATCACCCGCCAGCGGCAGCACCGTCTGCTGTCCGGCGGCGCGAGCAGCCAGAACGACGTCGACGTCGCGGACGCCGACGCTGATTCGTTCGCGGCACGCCTGGCGCTCGGGCGCCAACAGATGGAGGTGGCGGCGCGCGAGGTGGCGGCGCGGCGCCAGGACGTCGACGACACCGTCATCCGCGCCCCCTTCTCCGGCGTGATCACCACCAAGGACGCGCAGCCGGGCGAGATGATCTCGCCGAACTCGGCGGGCGGCGGCTTCACCCGCACCGGCATCGGCACGCTGGTGGACATGACCTCGCTCGAGATCGACGTCGACGTCAACGAGAGCTACATCAATCGCGTCCGCTCCGGCCAGCACGCCGAGGCGGTGCTCGACGCCTACCCCGACTGGCGCATCCCGGCGACGGTGATCGCCGTCGTGCCCTCGGCCGACCGGCAGAAGGCGACGGTCAAGGTCCGCCTCGCCTTCGACCGCCTCGATCCCCGCCTCCTGCCCGACATGGGGGTCAAGGTGGCCTTCCTCGGCGAGGGCGACCGGCAGGCGGCAGGACCTGGCGCGGGGGAGCAGCCCGCCGGCGCCGATGCCGGCGCCAGGGCGCAGGCGCGGGTGCCGCGCGCGGCGCTGCGCCAGGACCGCGGCCAGCTGGTGGCGTTCGTGGTGCGCGGCGACCGCGTCGAGCGGCGCGCGGTGCGGATCACCGAGGCGCCGGGCGACGAGGCGGCGGTGCTCGCCGGCCTGACCCCCGGCGATCAGGTCGTGGTGGACGCCCCACCGGACCTCGCCGACGGCCGCAAGGTGATCGTCCGCTGAGCCGGCGGCGTCATTTTCGCGCCTTGGGATCGCCGGCAGGAGGCAGGAACCAAGATGGGACACTCGAGGGGGAGCGAATGATCGACCAGCTGGAAGAGCCGCGACCGACGACAGGCGCCGCAACTGCTGCTGCCGAGAGCCGCACCCTGGTGCGCGTGCGCGACGTGCACAAGTATTACCAGCGGGGCGCCGAGCGCCTGGACGTCCTGGACGGGCTGAGCCTGGACATCCCGCAGGGCGACTTCCTCGCCTTGATGGGCCCTTCGGGGTCGGGCAAGACCACTCTGCTGAACCTGATCGGCGGGCTCGACCGCCCGAGCTCCGGCACCGTCGAGGTCGGCGGCGAGGGGATCGGACGCCTCTCGGGCAGCCAGCTGGCGCGCTGGCGGGCACGCCACATCGGCTTCATATTCCAGTTCTACAACCTGCTGCCGGTGCTGACCGCCGAGCGCAACGTCGAGCTGCCGCTGCTGCTCACCTCCCTGTCGAAGGCGGAGCGCCGGCGCCACGTCGCCACCGCGCTCGGCGTGGTGGGCCTCTCCGACCGCGCCGAGCATTACCCGCGCCAGCTCTCGGGCGGCCAGGAGCAGCGCGTCGGCATCGCGCGCGCCATCGTCACCGATCCCACCCTGCTGCTCTGCGACGAGCCCACCGGCGATCTCGATCGCAAGTCGGGCGACGAGATCCTCGATCTCCTGCAGACGCTCAACACCGAGCAGGGCAAGACGATCGTCATGGTGACCCACGACCCGCACGCCGCCGCCCGCGCCCGCCGCACGCTGTATCTCGACAAGGGCACGCTGACCACGGAGCCGGTCGCATGAGATTCCTGCCTCTGGTCTGGAAGAACCTCGCGCGCCGCAAGGTGAGGACCACCTTCACCGCGCTGTCGATCGTGGTCGCCTTCCTCCTCTTCGGCATCCTGGCCGCCATCCGCGTCGCTTTCAACGCGGGCGTCGACGTCACCGGCGCCGACCGGCTGATGGTCAGCCACAAGGTCTCGATCATCCAGCCGCTGCCGATCTCCTACGGCACCCAGATCGGCCAGGTGCCGGGGGTGCGCGAGGTGACTCACGCGAACTGGTTCGGAGGGATCTACAAGGACCCCAGCAACTTCTTCCCACGCATGGCAGTCGATCCGGTCACCTACCTGGAAATCTACCCCGAGATCAAGCTGCCCGAGGAGCAGAAGCGGGCATGGCTCGCCGACCGCACCGGCGCGATCGTCGGCCGCGTCACCGCCGACCGCTTCGGCTTCAAGGTGGGCGACCGCATCCCGATCCTGTCGACGATCTACACCAAGCGCGACGGCGGGCGCACCTGGGAGTTCACCGTCGACGGCATCTTCGACGCGCCCAAGGGGACCGACACCAGCGCCCTGCTGTTCCAGTACGACTACCTGAAGGAAGCGACCTTCGCCAACAACCAGGTCGGCTGGTACATCATCCGGATCTCCGATCCGCGGCATGCGCAGCAGGTGGTGGACCGCATCGACGCGATGTTCGCCAACTCCCACGCCGAGACCAAGACCGCGACCGAGAAGGCCTTCGCCGAGGGGTTCGCCAAGCAGGCCGGCGACATCGGCGCGATCATCACCGGCATCGTCTCGGCGGTCTTCTTCACCTTGCTGCTGGTCGCCGGCAACACCATGGCGCAGTCGGTGCGCGAGCGCACCAGCGAGCTGGCGGTGCTCAAGACGCTCGGCTACAGCGACGGCCTGGTGATGGGTCTCGTGCTGTTCGAATCGTGCCTGCTGGCGCTGGTGGCGGGAGCGGCCGGCCTGTCGCTGGCCTGGGCGGTCGACCGCCGGGGCGACCCGACCGGCGGCTTCCTGCCGGTGTTCTACCTGCCGCCGCGCGACCTGGTGCTGGGGCTCGGCTTCGCCGCCGCGCTCGGCCTCGCCACCGGCGCGCTGCCGGCCTGGCAGGCGATGCGGCTGCGCATCGTCGACGCTCTGCGGAGGGTGTGACCGATGGGTCTCTTCAAGTGGCTGTCCCAGACCTGGGCGGTGACCCTGCTCAACCTGCGCACCATCGGCCAGCGCCGCGGCTCCTCGGCGGCGACGGTGTTCGGCGTCGCGGGGGTGGTGATGGTCTTCGTGGCAGTGCTGTCGATCGCGGAGGGCTTCCGCGCCACCCTCGCCGCGACCGGCTCGCCCGCCTCGGTGATCGTGCTGCGCGGCGGCAGCGACGCCGAGATGATGAGCGGCATCTCGCGGGAGAGCACCCGCATCATCGCCGACGGCCCGGGCGTGCTGCGCTCAGGTCAGGGCGAGGCAGCGTCGTCGGAGCTCTACGTCGTGGTGAGCCTGCCCAAGCGCACCACCCACACCGGCGCCAACGTGCCGCTGCGCGGCGTGCAGCCGGCTGCCTTCGCCCTGCGCAAGGACGTCCGCATGGT
>DATNKH010000290.1:0-3118 GCA_035603475.1 Thermoanaerobaculia bacterium | reverse complement strand
GCGGCCGGACGCCCCGCTTGGTGGCGGAACCGGCGCCGGCGCCGGGCCGGGCCAGGCCCAGGCCCAGGCCCAGGCGTCCGGCGATGACCAGGAAGGCTGGCTCGACCTGTCGGAGACCCGCGTGCAGGGGCTGTACGTGCTCGACATGATCGCCCACAACAACGATCGCGAGCGCGACGTCTTCCAGATCTGCCCGGGCGCCGGCGCCGAGTCGATGTGGCTCGCCCTGCAGGCCCATCTCGCGAATCGCGCCTGGAACCGCCTGGCGCCGCTCTGGAACCGGCGTGCGCGCCGCGCCTGCAAGCGCGGGCGGCGCAGCGCCGACGGCAAGAGCATGCCGGCGCTGGCGCTGCATCCGCAGCTGCGCGGCGAGGTGCGGCCGCAGATCGATCCGCACAGCACGCTCTACAACACCGACGGCCAGATCTTCTCCGATGCCGGGGTGCCCGCGGTGCTGTTCATGGAGAATTACGACATCAACCGCCACGGCTACCACGACAGCCACGATACGATGGAGAACATCGATCTCGACTACGGCGCCGCGGTCGCCGCCATCGCCATCGAGACCGTGGCGCGGGCGGCCACCGAGCCGCCGCCAGGTTGACGAGAGCTTCCCCGAGGACCCGACCCGTGCGCATCCGTCCGCTCGAGCCGCGCGACCGCGCGCGCATCCTGGAGGTGGTCACCGCCACCGGCAACTTCACCGCCGCCGAGATCGCCATCGCGATGGAGGTCGTCGACGAGGCGCTGGCCGACCCTGCCTTCCCGCGTGGCGACTACCGCGCCTACGTGGCGGAAGACGAGAGCGGCAGGGTCGCGGGCTACGAGTGCCACGGCCCGACGCCGCTCACCGAGGGCACCTATGACCTCTACTGGATCGCCGTCGATCCGGCGTGCCAGGGGGCAGGGTACGGCCGCGCGCTGCTCGCTTTCGCCGAGGCCGACGTCCGCGCCACGGCGGGGCGGCTGCTGCTGATCGAGACCTCCTCGCAGGAGAGCTACGGCGCCACCATCCGCTTCTACGAGAAGAGCGGCTATCCGCTGGCCGCCCGCATCAAGGGCTTCTACCGCCCGGGCGACGACAAGCTCATCTTCGCCAAAGAGCTCGGCGCCGGCGACAGCCTCGCCGTCCCACCACCCGGCCCGCCGCCGCCCTCCTCGCCGCCGGCCGCGACCGGAGGCCACTAGTCGTCGCCGGCCGAGCTGCCTGTCCGTCGCCGCAGCCCGCGGTGCAACTGGGACGAACAGCTTGGCGGTGAACAGCCAGTCCTCGCTAGACTCGGACCCTACAGGAAGAGGAGACCGATGCGCCCAGCAAGAGGCCTCTTGACCGCGCTGGCTTGCGCCGTCGCACCGCTCGCGCCGGCGGTGCCGGTGCAACCGCCGGCATCGCCGGAGCCGGCACTGGCATCGTCGCCGTCGCTGGCGCCCCTCATGACGGGCGCTGCCGCCGAGGCCCCCTCGCCGTCTGGACCGCCGCCGTATCCTGCGCCGATCGGCGCGGCGCTGCGCTGGCGGTTGATCGGTCCCTTCCGCGGCGGCAGGGTGCTGGCGGTCACCGGCGTGCCGGGCAGGCCGGAGGCGTTCTACTTCGGCTCCGTGGGCGGCGGCGTGTGGCGCAGCGGCGACGCGGGGCGGGTCTGGACGCCGGTGTTCGACGGTCCGCCGAGCGGTTCGATCGGCGCGTTGGCGGTGGCCCCGTCCGACCCGGACGTCGTCTGGGTCGGGACGGGCGAAGCGGACATGCGCTCCGATATCTCCTGGGGCAACGGCATGTACCGCTCGACCGACGGCGGCCGCACCTTCCAATCCGCCGGCCTGCGCGACAGCCGCCAGATCGGCCGCATCCTGATCGATCCGCAGCGCCCGGAAGTGGTGCTGGTGGCCGCGCTCGGCCACGGCTTCGGACCGAATCCGGAGCGCGGCGTCTTCCGGACCGCCGACGGCGGCAAGAGCTGGCAGCGAGTGCTGCACCGCGACGACGACACCGGCGCCATCGACCTCGCCGCCGACCCCGGCGATCCGCGGACGGTGTACGCGGCGCTGTGGAACGTGCGCCGTCCGCCCTGGAGCACCTATGCCCCGCTCGGCGGCCCCGGCGGCGGGCTGTTCCGGTCGAGGGACGGCGGCCTCACCTGGCAGGAGCTCCTCGGGCACGGGCTGCCGGCCGGCCCGATGGGACGCATCGGCCTGGCGGTCGCCGGCGGCGCGCCCGGCCGCGACCTCGCGCGCGGCGACGCCGCCGCGCGCCCCCGGCGGGTCTACGCGCTGATCGACGACCCGCACCAGCCCGGCCTGTATCGCTCGGACGACGCCGGCGAGACCTGGCTCCGGGTGGGCACGGACCGGCGCATCACCAGCCGACCCTGGTACTTCGGAGGGCTGACCGCGGACCCGCGCGATCCGGACACCGTGTATGTCGCCAACGTGTCGCTCTATCGCTCGACCGACGGCGGCCGGACCTTCCAGGCGATCAAAGGGGCGCCAGGCGGCGACGACTACCACTCGCTCTGGATCGATCCATCGGACCCACGGCGGATGATCCTGGGCAGCGACCAGGGAGCCGCGGTGAGCGTCGACGGCGCCGTCACCTGGAGCAGCTGGTTCAACCAGCCGACCGCTCAGATCTACCACGTCGCGACCGACGACCGCTTCCCGTACACCATCTATGGGGCGCAGCAGGACAGCGGCACGGCGGCGGTGATCAGCCGCAGCGATGCCGGACAGATCACCTTCCGCGATTGGTTCTCGACCGGCACGGGCGAGAGCGGGTACATCCTGCCCGACCCCACGGACCCCGACGCCGCCTACGGCGGCAACCCCGGCGGCCAGCTCTTCCGTTACTCGCGGCGCACCAGCCAGGTGCAGGACGTCTCTCCGACCGTCGGTCCGCCCGGCGGCGAGACAGGGAAGGGCGTCGTGCATCGCTATCCCTGGACGCCGGCGCTGGCGATCTCGCCGCAGCCGCCGTACGCGATCTACCAGGGATCGCAGTTCGTGCACCGCTCCACCGACCGCGGCATGAGCTGGACGGTGATCAGCCGCAGCGATGCCGGACAGATCACCTTCCGCGATTGGTTCTCGACCGGCACGGGCGAGAGCGGGTACATCCTGCCCG
>DATNKH010000289.1:0-2722 GCA_035603475.1 Thermoanaerobaculia bacterium | reverse complement strand
GCCCGCTGGTTCGACCCCGAGGCGAAGCGGCGGACGCTCGCCCTGGTCGGCGAGGTCGAGAAGGCGATGGGCCGAGACATCGCCGATCTCGACTGGATGGGCGGCGAGACCAAGGGGCGCGCCGAGGAGAAGCTGGCGGCGATCGCCAACAAGATCGGCTATCCCGACGTCTGGAGAGACTACAGCCGGCTGGCCGTCGTGCGCGGCGACCTCCTCGGCAACGTCGAGCGCGGCGATGCCTTCGCGCTGGCGCGGCGTTTGGCGAAGATCGGCAAGCCGGTGGACCGCAAGGATTGGCTGATGACGCCGCCCACCGTCAACGCCTACTACAACGCGTCGATGAACGACATCAACATCCCGGCCGGCATCCTGCAGCCGCCGTTCTACGATCCCGGACGCGACGACGCCCCGAACTACGGCGCCATCGGCGCCGTCCTCGGCCACGAGATGACCCACGGCTTCGACGACCGCGGCAGCCAGTTCGACGGCCACGGCAACCTCTCCGACTGGTGGACGCCGGCCGACGAGGCCGAGTTCAAGCGGCGCACCGCCTGCATCGCCGACGAGTACTCCGCCTTCCCCGCGGGCGGCGATCTCCATGTCAACGGGCGCCTGACCCTGGGCGAGAACACCGCCGACAACGGCGGCCTGCGGATCGCCTACCAAGCCTACGAGGCGAGCCGGACCGGCAAGCCGCGCCTGACGCTCGACGGGTTCACCCCGGAGCAGCGCTTCTTCCTCGGCTTCGCCCAGATCTGGTGCAGCAACACCACCCTCGAAGCCGAGCGCCAGAACGTGCGGACGAACCCGCATTCCCCCGGCCGCTACCGGGTCGACGGCACGGTCGTCAACATGCCCGAGTTCCAGCAGGCCTTCCAGTGCAAGGCCGGGGCCCCGATGGCGCCGGAGAAGCGCTGCCGGGCCTGGTGACGGAGGCCCTGCCGGCGACCCTCCCCCCGTCCCCGCGTCAGGTAGTGGGTCAGTTTCCCGCGGCCTCCCTTTGGGCGAGGGGCCAAAGTCATACGCCCCAGGAGCCTGGGCCCCTCGCCCAAAGGGAGGTCGCGGGAGACTGACCCACTGCCCGCTGATGCACCGGTTCGACAGGCTCCGGGTCTGCACGTGGCCAGCGGTACTGGCGGCCCTCGCCGCACTGGCGCCCATGCGGGCCGTCGTGGCAGCTCCGGCCGCCGAGGTCGCGCCAGCTCCGGCCGCTGCCGCTGCGCCCATCCCGGGCGCCACGCCCGCCGCGGCCGTCGCCCTGCCGCCGCCGCCACCGCGCTTCGAGATCCCGCGGCCCGAGCGGGTGACGCTCGACAACGGCATGGTGGTGATGCTGCTCGAGGACCACGAGCTGCCGCTGGTCGCCGTCACCGCCCTCATCCGCACCGGCTCGCGGCTCGACCCGCCGGCCAAGCTCGGCCTGGCCGCGCTCGCGGGGGAGCTGCTAAGGACGGGCGGCATCGCGCGCGTCGCGCGCATCGCGGGAGAGGGTGACCCCCGCATCGCGCCGGGGGGCGCCCTCTCCGGCGACGCCCTGGACGACCTGCTGGAATCGCGCGCCGCCGACATGGAGGTCGCGATCGGCGAGAGCTCGGGCAGCGCCAACCTCGGCTGTCTCGCGGAAGACTTCGCCAGCCTGCTGCCGCTCTTCGCCGCCATGCTGCGCCATCCGGCCTTCGACGCCGCCAGGCTCGACCTGGCGCGGGACCTCGCCAAGTCACGCCTGGAGCGCGAGAACGACAACCCCGACTCCGTGCTCGGGCGCGAGCTCGGCCGGCTGGTCTACGGCCCCGACTCGGCCTACGGCCGCACGCCGAGCTTCGCCACGCTGGACGCCGTCACGCGCGCCGACCTCGTCGCCTGGCACGAGCGCCAGGTCCAGCCGCAGGGCATCGTGCTCGGCCTGGTGGGCGACTTCCACACCGCCGCGGCGCTCGCCGCGGTGCGCGCCGCCTTCGCCGACTGGCCGCGGGGCACCTCCCAGCCTCCCGGCGGCGACTCCTTCCCCTACCGGCGCCAGCCGAACCCCGGCCTGTTCGTGATCGACAAGCGCGACATGAGCCAGTCCGAGGTGGCGATGGCCCACCTGGGGGTGATCAAGAACGATCCGGACTTCTACGCGTTGCAGGTGCTCAACGACGTGCTGTCCGGTTCTTTCGCCTCGCGGCTGGTGAGCGACGTGCGCACCGCGAAGGGGCTCGCCTACGAGGTCGAGGGACGGGTCGGCAGCGACTGGGACCATCCCGGCATTGCCGCGCTCAGTCTCTCCACCAAGGCGCAGACCACCGCGGCCGGCATCGCCGCGCTGCTCGCCGAGGCGCGCGACCTCACCGCCAAGCCGATCACCGACGAGGAGGTGGCGCGGGCCAAGCAGAGCATTCTCGCCTCGTTCGTCTTCCATTCCGATTCGCGCGCCAAGGTGCTCGAGCAGCAACTCGTCTTCGAGCTCTACGGCTATCCGTCCGACTGGCTGGAGCGATACCGTGCGGCGATCGAGGCGGTCACCACCGACGCCGTGCGGCAGGCCGCAGCCCGCCACGTGCATCCCGATCAGTTCACCATCCTCGTCGTCGGCCCCGCGGAGACGAAGGACCCCTCGCTCGCCCCGTTCGGCAAGATCACCCCGCTCCCGCTGCCCGACGTCACTGGGGGCCACTGACCACCGGGGAAACCCTCCGACCCGGGTCTGGGCGTGGACCCTCCCTCTGGCCTCCCTTTGGGC
>DATNKH010000288.1:0-5762 GCA_035603475.1 Thermoanaerobaculia bacterium | reverse complement strand
TCGAGATCGGCTTCGGCAAGGGACGCTACCTGCTGCGCCGCTGCCTCGAGCACCCGGAGCGGCGCTTCGCCGGCATCGAACAGGTCGCCGAGTACCACCGCCTGTTCGTCAGCCGGGCGCGCCGGCGCGGGGCGCCGAACTGGCTGGCGCTGCGCGGCGAGGCGCTCTACCTGCTCGCCTCGGTGCTGCCGCGCGGCTTCGCGGCGGCGGTGCACGTCTACTTCCCCGATCCCTGGCCGAAAGCCCGCCACCACAAGCGGCGCCTCTTCGACGCCGAGACCGTCGACCTGGTCATCGGCCTGCTGGCGCCCGGGGGCCGGCTCTACTTCGCCACCGATTTCCTCGACTACGGCGAGCTCGTGCTGGAGCTGCTGGCCGGCTATCCGGGGCTCGCGGTGACGCGCCGCGAAGGTCCCTGGGACGAGGGCCCGCGCACCAACTACGAGGCCAAGTACGTCGCCCAGGGACGGCCCATCCTGCGCCTCGAGGCCGCCCTCGAAGCGCCGCCGGCGCTCCACCCGCTCGGCCACGACGCGGTGCTGGCGGCGACGGGCACAGCGCCCGCGCCGTCCTGACGAGGGCCGCGAGAGCCGCGCGCCGAACGCGCCGCCGCCGCAGCCGGCGCGGGGCGCAGGGAAAAGCGACGGTGCGGGTTCCAGCGAGTGAGGAGGTCAAGACCATGACCACGCGGCACCCTACACTCGCAAAGCTCACCCTGATCGCAACTTTCGCCCTGCTGTTGTCCTCGTCGGCCGCCGCTTTCGGCGGCGTCGCCGTCGGCCTCGGGATCAACGTCGGAGTCGCCCCCCCTGCCGTGCCGGTGGCACGCGAGGTGGTGGTGGCCAGCCCCGGCCCCGGCTATGCCTGGGTCGCCGGCCACTGGGGCTGGTACCCGGCCTACGGCTATCGCTGGGTCGGCGGCGCCTGGCTGCGGCCGCCCTATCCCCGCGCCGTCTGGGTGGCACCCCGCTACGTCGTCGGCGTGCGCGGCCGGTTCTTCTACCACGGCTACTGGCGCCGCTGGTAGGTCGCGGTTGTTCCGGTAGCGTCCTGGCTAGATTGCCCTTACCTCCCTCCCGCCGTTTGGGCGAGGGGTCGCAGTCCTACGCCGCCGCCCTCTAGACTTGGACCCTCGCCCAAACGGCGGGAGGGAGGCAAGGGCAATCTAGCAAACTAGGACGCTACCGGAGTTCCTGGGGTGCCGACCGGCGCGCCGTCCGCGATCGGCCGCACTGCGGCCGCGGATGGTATCCTCCGCGCCAGGAGCCCGCCGCCCTTGCTCAAGCGCCTCGCCGCCCTCTGGCCCTATCTCTCCCGCTACCGCCGCAAGCTCTGGCTCGGACTGCTGGCCATCGTCGCCGCGGTCGCCGTCGGCCTCGCCAGCCCGCTGCTCCTCGGGCACGCGATCGACGCCCTGCGTGTCGAGATCAGCCGCTCCACCCTGCTCGGCTATGCCGGGTTGATCCTCGGCGTCACCCTGATCCAGGGGGTGTTCAGCTACACGGAGCGCATGATCCTGGTCGGAATGAGCCGGGACATCGAGTTCGATCTCCGCAACGACTACTTCGCCAGCCTGGAGCGCCAGCCGCCGGCCTTCTTCCAGGAACACTCGACCGGCGACCTCATGGCGCGCGCCACCAACGACCTGCAAGCGGTGCGCATGGTCTGCGGACCGGCGATCATGTACGCCGCCAACACCCTGTTCGGCGGCACCGGCGCGATCTTCTTCATGCTGCGCATCCACGCCGGGCTGGCCGGCGTCACGCTCCTCGTCATGCCGCTGGTGGCGCTGACCACCAAGATCGTCGGCCACCGCATCCACGTGCTCTTCATGCGCATCCAGGAGCAGTTCGCCGACTTCACCAGCCGGGCGCAGGAGAACCTGGCCGGCATGCGGGTGGTGCGCGCCTACGCCCGCGAGGACCATGAGCGGGCCGAGTTCCGCCGCCTGAACCAGGCCTACGTCGACGGCAACCGCCGGCTGATCGGCTGGTCGGTGAGCTTCCACCCGCTGCTGCAGACCATCATCGGCCTGGCGGCCGCGGCGGTGCTCTGGTACGGCGGCTCGCTGGTGGTGCGCGGCGGCATCACCATCGGCCAGTTCGTGACCTTCAACTTCTTCCTTGCCAGGCTGGTGTGGCCGATGATCGCGATCGGCTGGGTGATCAACCTGGCGCAGCGCGCGGCCGGCTCGCTCGCCCGCATCCAGGCCGTCCTCGAGACGGTGCCGGCGATCCGCGACGAGCCGCCGCTGGTCGACGTGCCGGAGCTGCGCGGCGAGGTGGCCATGCACGGGCTCACCTTCTCCCACCGGCCCGACCTGCCGCCGGTGCTGCGCGGCATCGACCTGCAGGTGGCGGCGGGCCAGACGGTGGCGCTGGTCGGGCGCACCGGCGCCGGCAAGAGCACCCTGCTGTCGCTCATCCCGCGCCTGCTCGACCCGCCGCCGGGCAGCCTCGCCGTGGACGGCATCGACGTCCGCCGCCTACCGCTCGCGCGCCTGCGCTCGTCGATCGCCATGGTGCCACAGGAGACCTTCCTGTTCTCGACCACCTTGCGCGACAACATCGCCTTCGGCGTTCCTGGCGCCGCAGCGGCGGAGGTGCTCGAGGCGGCGCGGTTGGCAGGCCTCGAGCAGGACCTGGCGGAGTTCCCCCACGGGCTGGACACCATCGTCGGGGAGCGGGGGCTGACCCTCTCCGGCGGCCAGAAGCAGCGCGTGGCGTTGGCGCGCGCACTGCTGCGGCGGCCGCGCATCCTGCTGCTCGACGACTGCCTGTCCGCGGTGGACACGCAGACCGAGGAGCTGATCCTGGGCAACCTGCGCCGCGATCCTCGCGGCGGGCCGGGACCGGCGACGCCGAAGTCGCCGGAGTTGCCGAGTTCGCCGGCGCTGCCGGCGCCGCCCGCGGCCCCGGCGATCGACAGAGCGATGGCCGGGTTCGCCGCCGGCCGCACCGTCTTCCTGGTGTCGCACCGCATCTCGACCGTCAAGGAGGCCGACCTCATCCTGGTGCTCGACGGCGGCGAGGTGCTCGAGCGCGGCACCCATGCCCAGCTGCTCGCCGCCGGCGGCCTGTACGCCGATCTCCACCAGCGGCAGCTGCTCGAGGAAGAGCTCGCCGCGGTCTAACGTCAGTGTCCCGCTAGCGGAGGAAACCCCATGCGACGACATCTCTCCGGGCGGCGCCTGGCGCGGCCGGCCACCGTGACGATCCGCCTCGGCGCCGGCCTGGCGCTGGCGGTCGCCGCCTGCACGACGGCGGCGCCGCCGGCCGCCCCGACCCACGCGGAGCAGCGCTACACGGTCGAGCTCGCCGGCAACCGCGCCGGGCTGGCGACGGCACGGACCGGCGAAGGCGGCGCCTGGACCATCGGCTACGAGTTCAACGATCGCGGCCGCGGCCCCAAGCTCACCGTCCAGGCGGCGCTCGATCGCCGCGGCCTGCCGGTGCGGCTCGACGTCACCGGCAACGACTACCAGAAGAACCCGGTCACCGAGCATTTCGAATGGATCGAGGGCAAGGCGACCTGGAAGAACCCGGCCGAGCAGGGGCAGCGCGACGTCGACGGCAAGGCCTTCTATCTCGACATGGAAGGGTCGCCGCTCGAGCTGGGCCTGCTCGCCCGGGCGCTGCTGGCGGCGGGCGGCAGGCTGCCGCTGCTGCCCGACGGCGAGGCCAGGATCGAGAAGGTCGCCACCGCCTTCGCCCCCGGACCCGGATTCGCCCGCTCGGTCAACCTCTATGCCATCTCGGGGCTGGACCTGGAGCCGACGTACGTGTGGCTCGACGACCAGGAAGGGCTGTTCGCGCTCTTCGACGGCTGGTCGGCCATCGTCCTCGAGGGCTGGGAAGGGGCCATCCCGGACCTCCGGAAGACGCAAGATCAGATCGTGGCGGCACGCGACCGGCGGCTGGCGGCGCAGCTCGCGCGGCGGCCCGCGGGGCGGCTGGTGATCCGCAATGCCCGCCTGTTCGATCCCGAGACGCTGACCAGCCGGCCGGCCACGACGGTGATCGTGGCGGGAGACCGCATCGAGAAGGTGCAGGGTGACCGCGAGGCGGCGGTCCCGTCCGGCGCCGAGGTGATCGACGCCGGCGGCAAGGCGTTGCTTCCCGGCCTCTGGGACAGTCACGTCCACCTGACGCCGGAGCAGGGCCGGCTGCATCTCGCGGCGGGGGTCACCACCGTGCGCGACATGGCCAACGACATCGACCAGCTGCAGGACATGCGCCGGCGCTGGGACAGCGGCGAGGCGGTGGGGCCGCGGGTGTTGATGGCCGGGTTCATCGACAGCCCGGGGCCGTACGCGGGGCCGTCGAAGGTGCTGGTGACCACGCGCGAGCAGGCGATCGCGGCGGTCGACCGCTACCAGCAGCTCGGCTACCTCCAGATCAAGCTCTACAGCTCCCTCGATCCGCAGCTGGTGCCGCCGATCGTCGCGCGCGCGCACCAGCTCGGGTTGCGGGTGTCGGGCCATATCCCCAACGGCATGATCGCCGAGCAGGCGGTCGCGGCCGGCTTCGACGAGATCCAGCACGTCAACTTCCTGTTCCTCAATTTCCTGTCCGGTGTCGACACCCGCACGCCGCAGCGCTTCATCGCCGTCGCCGAGCACGCGGCGGACCTCGACCTGGGCTCGCCCGAGGTGCGCAACTTCCTGGCCCTGCTCGAGCGCCGGCGGATCGACATCGATCCCACGGTCAACGTCTTCGAAGGACTGTTCACCGCCCGGCCCGGGACGATCCCCGAGGCCTACGCCGCGGTCGTCGACCGCCTGCCGGTGCAGGTCCGCCGCGGCCTGCTGGCGGGGGGCGGCGTGCCCGTCCCGCCTGGCAAGGACGAGCTGTACCGCCGGTCGTTCAAGGCCTGCCTGGCGATGGTCAAGGCGCTCTACGACCACCGCGTTCCGATCGTCGCCGGAACCGACGGCTGGGCCGGGTTCGCGCTGCATCGCGAGCTCGAGCTGTACGTCGCGGCGGGGATCCCGGCGCCGGTGGCGCTCTACGACGCGACGCTCGGGCCGGCGCGGATCATGAAGCGCGACCAGGAGTCGGGATCGATCGCGCCGGGCAAGCTCGCCGACTTCATCCTGGTCGACGGCGACCCGGCGGCGCACATCGGCGACATCCGCCGCGTCGTGCTCACCGTCAAGGGCGGCGTCGTCTACGACCCCGCCGAGATCTACCGGTCGCTGGGGGTGAAGCCGGCGGTGTAGCCGGCGAGTCAGCCGGCGGAGCGCACGAACCATTGGCCGTGGGCGTCGCGGCCAGAGAGTACTATTGTGCCGCTCCCGAGGGGATGGGAGCGAGTGCTTGGTCGCTTGCCTGAAGGCAGGATACCTGAATGAGATGAAGCCTCTCTCCCGCGACACCCGATCCCGGCTCCTGTGGCAGGTCGACGATGATGCCCCTGCGCCGGCGGGACGGCGCCGGCAATCGTCGATCACCAACGGCGCGGCGCTTCCCGACGACCTGGTCGCCCTGGCGGCCGCCTCCTTCCGCTATTTCGCCGCAGAGGTGAACCCCGGCAACGGCCTGATCCCGGACTCGACCCGCCGGGGCGCGCCGTCGTCGATCGCCGCGGTCGGCTTCGCGCTCTCCGCCTACCCGGTGGCCGTCGAGCGGGGCTTCCTGCCGCGCGGGAAGGCGGCGGCTCTCGCCCTCGCCGCCCTCGACTGGTTCCGCCGCAGCCCCCAGGGCGTGGCGCCCGACGCCACCGGCTACCGCGGCTTCTACTACCACTTCCTGGACATGAAG
>DATNKH010000287.1:0-2923 GCA_035603475.1 Thermoanaerobaculia bacterium | reverse complement strand
GGCGAGCGCCGCGAAGGCCAGGATGCCGGTGCCGGTGCCGACGTCGAGCACGGCGCGGCCGGCGAGCTCGGCTTCCTCCAGCAGCTCGAGCGCCAGGACCGTCGATTCGTGGCTGCCGATGCCGAAGGCGGTGCGCGCCGGCAACCGCAGCAGCCGCCGCCCGGCTGGCACCGCCGCCGCCGTCTCCGCCTCCTCGGGTTCGCGCGGATCGATCAGCAGCGTCCGGCCGAGCGGGAAGGGCACCGCCCGCCTTCGATACTCAGCCATCCAATCGGTGTCGGGCACCTCGTTGTCCGAGATGAGCGAGATGTGGGAGATCTGGGAGACGTGCTCGATACCCGGCGGCGGCGCCTCCGGCTCGAACCAGGCGGTCAGCCGCAGCCGGCCGTCCGGCTCGCTCTCGGTGCTCACGCCAAGAGTCCCGGCCTGCCAGAGATCGGCGACCAGGCGATCCTCGAGCTCGGCGGGAAGCCTGTAGACGCGGCGCAGGTAGGACATCGAACGGTGCCGGCCAACTACCCGAAGAGGTTCTTCATCCGATCGAGCACCGTCTTCTCCTCGCGCACCGGGTGGCCGCGCAGCTCGGCCAGGCGGCGCAGCAGCTGCAACTCTTCCTCGGAGAGGTCG
This sequence comes from Thermoanaerobaculia bacterium, assembly GCA_035603475.1. Classification (GTDB taxonomy): domain Bacteria; phylum Acidobacteriota; class Thermoanaerobaculia; order Multivoradales; family UBA5704; genus JASLEW01. The sequence continues at coordinate 2,296 of DATNKH010000287.1, read as the reverse complement.
CGGGGTTGGGGGACCTCGATCTGCACGCTGACCATGTGGTCGCCGCGGCCGCTGCCGTCGAGACGATCGATCCCTTCGCCGCGCAGGCGGAAATCGCGGCCGTAGGCAGTGCCCGGCGGGACCTCGAGCGCGGCCTTGCCGCGCAGCGTGTCGACCTCGACCGTGGTGCCCAGGACCGCCTGCTCATAGCCGATCGCCAGGCGCGAGTGGACGTTGGCGCCCTCGCGGCGGAAATGACGGTGCGGCTTGACCGCGAGCACCACGTAGAGGTCTCCCGGCGGGCCGCCGCGGCGGCCGTGCTCGCCTTCGCCGCTCAGCCTGAGGCGGGCCCCGGTGTCGACGCCGGAGGGGATCTTCACCGAGATCGAGCGCTCCTGCTCGACCCGCCCCTCGCCGCGGCACTCGTGGCAGGGATTGGCGATCACCCGGCCCTCGCCCTGGCACTGCGGGCAGGTGCGCGCGACGGTGAAGAACCCCTGGCTGTAGCGCACCTGGCCGCGGCCCCCGCACGCCGAGCAGGCGGCCGGCGCCGACTTGTCGGCGCTGCCGCTGCCGGCACAGCGCGGGCAGGTCTCCAGGCGCGGGATGCGCAGCGTCATCTCGGTGCCGAAGACCGCCTCCTCGAAGGTGAGCGAGAGGTCGTAGCGCAGGTCGGCGCCGCGCATCGCGCCGGAACCGCCCCCGCGGCGGCCGCCGCCGAATCCGAAGAGGTCGCCCAGGATGTCGGAGAAGTCGGCGAAGATGGTGGGGTCGAAGCCGCCGCTCCCCACCCCCGCCACGCCCTGGTGGCCGAAGCGATCGTAGCGGGCGCGCTTGTCGCCGTCGGAGAGCACCTCGTAGGCTTCCGAGGCCTCCTTGAAGCGCTCCTCGGCGGTGCCGTCGCCCGGATTGCGGTCGGGGTGATACTTGATCGCCAGCCTCCGGTAGGCCGACTTCAGCTCCGCCGCGCCGACGGTGCGTTCGACGCCCAGCACCTCGTAATAGTCACGCTTTGCCATATGCCTGGTGAATCGACGATGCCTGGAGAGCTGAGCGAGGGGCCGCCGGTCAACCCTTGGCCTGGTCCGACTGGCGGCCCGAGTGGCCGGAGCCGCGCGCGTTGGAGAGCATGACCTCCGACAGGATCTGCGCCACCGAGTTGAGGTCGTACATCGCGGCCTCGAGCTCGGCCTGGGTCTCCCTGCCGAGCGCCGCTCGCGCCCCCAGCAGCACCTCGTGGATGCGGCGCGAGGAGGCTTCGGGAAGCAGCGGCCGGAACTGCGTGTAGACGCGCTCGTTGCTGTAGATCAGCCCCTCGATGCGGTTCTTCAGCTGGCGCAGCTCGCGGCGCTTGCTGTCGGCCTGGGAGTGCTCGTTGGCCTCCTCGACGAGGCGGCGCACCTCGCTCTCGGAGAGCCCGCCGGCCGGGTTGATCTGCATGCTCTGCGAGAGGTTGGTCGCGAGGTCGCGCGCCGAGACGTTGACGATGCCGTTCGAATCGATCGCGAAGGTGACCTCGATCTGGGGGATGCCGCGCGGCGCCGGCGGGATGCCGACGAGCTCGAAGCGGCCCAGCGACTTGTTCTGGTTGGCCAGCTGGCGCTCGCCCTGCAGCACGCTGACCCGCACCGTGTCCTGGTTGTCCACCACCGTGGTGAAGATCTGGGTGTTCTTGGTCGGGATGGTCGCGTTGCGGTCGATCAGCTTGGTGAACAGGCCGCCCTGCGTCTCGACGCCCAGCGACAGCGGCGTGACGTCGAGCAGCACCAGGTCCTTGATGTCGCCGCGCAGGATGCCGCCCTGGATCGCGGCGCCCATCGCCACCACCTCGTCGGGATTGATGTCGCGGTTCGGCTTGCGGCCGAAGATCCGCTCGACGGTGGCAGCGACCAGCGGCGTCCGGGTCTGGCCGCCCACCAGCAGCACCTCGTCGATCTGGTCCGGCCGCAGGTTCGCCTGGCGCAGCGCATCCAGGCACGGGCCCTCGGTGCGGGCGACCAGGTCCTGCACCAGCTCCTCGAAATGGGAGCGGCTCAAGCTGCGCGCCAGGTGGCGGGGCCCCGACGCGTCGGCCGAGATGAACGGCAGGTTGATCGCGGCGTCGGCGGCGCTCGACAGCTCGCACTTGGCGCGCTCGGCCGCTTCCTTCAAGCGCTGCAGCGCCATGCGGTCGCCGCGCAGCTCGATGCCGGTCTCGCTGCGGAAGTCGGCGATCAGCCAGTCCATGATGCGCTGATCGAGGTCCTCGCCGCCCAGGAAGGTGTCGCCGGCGGTGGCGCGCACCTCGAAGATGCCCTGCGACAGCTCGAGGATCGAG
>DATNKH010000286.1:0-4572 GCA_035603475.1 Thermoanaerobaculia bacterium | reverse complement strand
CCGCTTCGGGATCGTGCCGCGGGTCGCCATGCTGTCGTTCTCGAACTTTCGCTCCAACCGGCACCCGGCGGCGGTGAAGGTGCGGCGTGCCGTCGAGCTGGTGAGCCGCCGCGACCCCGCGCTGGAGATCGACGGCGAGATGCAGGCCGACACCGCGGTCCTCGAATCGATCCTCCAGGAGAGCTATCCCTGGAGCCGCCTGAAGGAGCCCGCCAACGTCCTCATCTTCCCCGAGCTGCAGTCGGCCAACATCGCCTACAAGCTCCTCTGGCGCCTCGCGGGCGCCGAGGCCATCGGCCCCATCCTGCTGGGCATGGGCAAGCCCGTCCACGTGATGCAGGCCGGCGTCGAGGTCGCCGACATCGTCAACCTGGCCGCGTTCTGCGTCGTCGACGCGCAGGAGCTGGCTGGCCGGAAGTAGAGAGTCGATGGCGCTCGCCCGGCGATCCGCCCGGTCCGTCAGCTTGCCGTCAGCGGCGTGCGCCGCCTACCCGGGGGGATGCGGTTCGCGACTGAGCTCGGCCTCGGCGGCGGCTTGGCCACGGCGGTAAAGGGTGGCAAGGTCGGTGCGGCCGGTGCTCTCGGCGAGGCGGACCGCCTCGCGGTAGCCGTCGCGGCTGGCAGCGAAGAGGCGCGCCGCCTCCGGCCGGTCGCCGCGCCGGCGGGCGGCGAGGCCGCGCTGGAACCGGCAGAGAGCGAGGCTGCCGCGCGGCTCCGGCTGGCTGGGGGCGATGGCGGCGGCGTGGGTCAAAACTGCTTCCGCGCGGTCTAGCTGGCCGGCGGCGATCAGCTGCACGCCGAGGTCGTTGGTGGCGGCAGCGGCGCCGGAGTCCAGCGACGCCAAGAGGCGGCGTCCCTCCTTGACGAGCTCGGGGTCATCGCCGCCGCCACCTCTGGATTGGCTGCCCGCGGGACCTTCCGAGGCCCCGGGCGCCATCGCGGCTTCCAGCCGCTCCATCGCGGCAACCAGCCGCTCCTTGGCGCCCAGGTAGTCGGCGGCCGCCTGCGCATACCCGCCGGCGGCGGCCAGGTACGAGCCGCGGCCCTGGCGGGCGATCGCCCACTCGATCTCGGCGGCGAGGAATCCCGGGCTGTCCCTCGCCGCTTCCTCGAGATAGGCGATGGCGCGCGAAGCCCGGCTCACCGCGCGGTCCAGGCTGGCACGTGCGGCGGGGGAGGGCTGGCCGTGCGCGGCGGCGGCGAGGCGCTGCGACTCGGCGCCGGCCGCTCCGGACCAGCGGTTGGCGGCGACGCCGAGGTTGTACTCGATCACCGCGTCCTGCTGCCGGACCTCGGCCGCGGAGAGGCAGGGCACGTTCACCGCCAGCCCGGCGGCGGCGAGCAGCGCCAGATCCAGCGCCGGCCTGGCCGCCGTCCCGACGGACGCCGCCCGCGCGCGTGTCGAGACGGCGATCAGCTCGAGCACGCCGGCGGCTGCGAGCGGCAGCAGGAAGGGGAGCGCTGCCAGGCGATAGCGGCCGAAGACGAAGAACGCCACCACTGCGGCGCAGGCGGTGCCGGCCAGCAGCGCCGGGAGCAGCGCCCGGCGGCGCCGGAGCCGGCCGCCGCGAGCGAGGGCCAGCAGGCCGACCGCGGCGAGCGGCGCCACCACGCCGAAGACCACCGGATCGCAGCGCAGCAGGAGCGACTCGCGGCGGTAGACGCGGAACCCTTCGGCGTCGGGAAGCTCGTAGGCGTTCCAGAACAGGCGGGCCTTGCGCACCAGGAGCCGCAGCCACGCGCCCGGGTCGGCGGCGATCTCGCGCCAGGTCTCGCGCCAGAAAAGACGCGACACCTCCGCCGGGTCGAGCTCGCCCGGGGCGACCGCCCGGCCGCGCTCCCGCGAGGCGAACGCCGCCGCCAACCGGCCTGCGTCCGCCCGCTGCCGCTCGGGGACCTGGCTGCCGGATGACAACGCGGCGTAAGTGCCGGTGGCGCCGCGGGCGTTGCCGATGTAGAAGTTCATGCCGCCCTGCGAGCTGGTCAGCAGGACCTCGCCGGAGGCGGCATAGTTGAGCAACGCCGCCGGCGCCAGCGCCAGGGTGGCGCCCGCGAGCAGGGCGAAGGCGCGGCCGGTCGGTTGCCAGCCCTGCGGGTGCCGCCGAGAGGCCTGCCGCGGGCGTTCCGCCTCCGGCGTCTCGACGTCTTCCGGTTCGTCCTCCCCGGCGAGCGCCACGTAGAGGGCCGCTGCCGGTGCCAGCAGCAGGAGGCTCTCCTGCAGCAGGGCGGCTCCCCCGAGAGCCGCTCCGGCCGCCAGCGCCCGCGCCGGCGAGAGGCCGCGCCCGGCTGGTGGCAGCAGCAGCACCAGGGCAGCCGATTCGAGGAAGAGGACCGGCACCGTCTTGAGCAGCAGCGGGGTGTAGAACACCGCCGGCGCGTAGAGCGCCGCCAGCGTGCCGGCGATCGCCGCCGCCGCGACGGCCTGCCAGGCGGCGGCGCGCTCCCAGAGCCGGCCAGCGGCCCGGGCGGTGAGCGCGGCGGTGAGAGCGCCCACGAGCGCCTGTGCCAGGCGCATCGCCGTCAGCGACCGGCCGGACACGGCATAGACCGCCGCCAGCAGGTAGGGATAGAGCGGCGCCTGGTAGAAAGCCTCGCGCGGCCGCCAGCCGTGGTCGAGGACGTCGCGCGCCAGCTGGTCGTAGCGCTGCGCGTCCATCACCAGCTCGTGGAGGGTCGGCAGGTCGCGGATCTCGAAGGTGTAGGCCAGGCGAACGGCCAGCGCCAACGCGAACACCGCCGCGAACACCAACCGGATCGCCCGGGCGGACGCCTCCGGGGGCAACGGCTCCCGTGGCTGGTCCGGCGAGTCCATGACTTTCCTGGGGAGTCGGCTGCCAGTCTACCGCAGTGCCGCGAGCCCGTCCTGACCGCCCGTTGTCCCCATTTGCCGCTCGAGCGCGCATCAGGGGAAGGGCACCCTGCCGGCCGGCCGACGGACGGGTCACCGGCGCTTCGGCCAGCGACGACTACCCGGGGAGGGCGCCCGCGCGGTATAATTTATAGCTCTTGCTCTATCTTTCAGCGCGCCCGGGCGATCCTGCCGGAGACCAGGGCGCGAGGCCCCGCGGCCGGGTGGCGGTGAGCGTGTACCGAATCGAGGGCCAGACGCGAAGCCGGCGACCGAAGAAAAACGGGGGCGGGACCCCCACTCTCTTAGGAGATCTACCATGAAGCGCGTTCTCACGTTGGTTCTCTGTGCTGTCCTGGCGCCCGTCCTGAGCGCCTCGCTGGGGGCTGCCGAAGGAGGCAGCAGCGGCAAGCCGCGGATCGCGGTCCTCGAGTTCACCAACAAGGCGAACAACGACTGGTGGTGGCACAACGGCGCCGCCGCCGCTCAAGACGTCTTCGTCACCGAGCTGGTCAAGAGCCGCAAGTTCGTGGTGATCGAGCGCGAGCGGATCAACGCGATCATGCAGGAGAAGGGGCTCACCCTGAGCAAGGACGTCGATGCCAAGACCGCAATGCAGATCGGCAAGCTGCTGGGCGTCAATTACATGCTGACCGGCGCGCTGACCGAGTACGGCAACACCGACACCAACGCCCACGGTCCGGGAGTGGGCAACCTGCCGAGCTTCGGCGTCCACAAGCGCGTCTTCGTCGCGGCGCTGAACGCCCGCGTCTTCAACGTCTCGACCGGCGAGATCGTCTGGGCCGACGAGGCGCGCAAGGAAGAGAGCAGCTCCAGTGTCTCCGTCGGCGGCTTCGGCGGCGGCGTCCACGACGACCGCATGTTCGACAAGGTCCTGAAGCCGATCATCCAGGAGCTGGTGGCCAGCCTCAAGTCCTCCGACCTATAGGGGGGAGCACTGCTCCGGCCGGGCCGTGGCGGTGGATCTCTCTTCACCTCCCTTTGGGCGAGGGTCTGAAACGCACCAGCGGAGGACTTCGGTGGCCTCGCCCAAAGGTCGGCGAAGAGAGATCCGCCGCCACGGCCCTCCCATCCTCGCCTCCGGCGCTTGTCTCTCCGACGGTCGAGTTGCGGTGCCTCTCCACCCACCGGAGTGAGATCGCCGAAGGCGCCCCAGCGGAGGGCTGCTGGAGGCGATTCCCCCCGGCCGCCGTTTGGGCGAGGCCGCCGCAGTCCTCCGCGGACTCGCGTCAGACCCTCGCCCAAACGGAGGTCGGGGGGAGATCGCCTCTAGCAGCCCGGCCTCAACAAGCACACCGCCGCAGGTTATGGAACGAAGGTCACCTTCATGCTGACCCACATCTTGACCCGCACACCGTCCTTGGTCGCCGGGTTGTAGACGCTGAGGCGCGCGACCTCGAGCGCTGCTTCGTCGAAGCCCATGCCCACGGCGGCGCCCACCCGCTCGGCTTTCTCGACCCTCCCCTTCTCGTCGACCAGCGCCCTCACCATGACCTCGGCCGACCGGTTCATGCGGCGGGCGGCGGGGGGATAGCGCGTCTCCGGCCGGTAGACCGTCTTGGGCCCGACCACCCCGGGCCCGGCCTGGACGAGGTCGCCGACCTGGACCTGCGGCTGGCGCCCTGCGCCGGTGTCCGCGGCGGGCGGGAGCGGGACCGCCGGGGTGGCGGCCGACGTCGACCCCGGGGTGGCCGCGCCCGCCG
>DATNKH010000285.1:0-8167 GCA_035603475.1 Thermoanaerobaculia bacterium | reverse complement strand
CCGCTTGGCCCTCGACCCGGTGCTGCACCGCGGCGGCGGCGCCGACTGGTTCGCGCTCGGCAGTCACGGCGAGCTCGCGGCCGCCGCGGCCGCCGAGCCGGTGCGGGCCGAGGTCAGCTTCCGGCGGGTCGACGGCTGGCGGGCCACCACCGTCAAGCAGACGGTGTGGGTGACCCTGGGCGCGAAGGGCGGCCTGGTGGTGCTCTCCGGCACCTGCCCCCATCTCGGCTGCGTGGCGCTCTGGCACGGCGACCGCGGCCGCTTCGTCTGCCCCTGTCACAACGGCAACTTCGACCGCCATGGCGAGCGCCTCAGCGGACCGCCGCCGCGCGGCCTCGATCCGCTGCCGGTCAAGGTCGAGGACGGCAAGCTGTGGGTGAAGTACCAGTACTACCGGGGGCTGGTGGCCGACCGCGAGGTGATCGGATGAGCGCCGCGGCAGACAGCCGGCCGCCCGCTGCCGGCGAGTCCACGCTGCGCGAGCGCCTCGCGAGCTGGCTGGACCAGCGGGTCGGTTGGCGCCAGCTGATGAGCGTGGCGCTCGACGAGCCGATCCCGGGCGGCGCGCGGTGGGCGTACGTGTTCGGCAGCGGGCTGCTGTTCGTGTTCATCAACCAGATCGTCACCGGCGTGTTCCTGGCGCTCTACTACGTGCCCTCGGCCGATCATGCCCAGACCACGGTCGCCTTCATCCAGAAGCAGGTGACGATGGGCAGCTTCGTGCGCAGCCTGCACGCCTACGGCTCCAGCGTCATGGTGCTGCTGCTCATGCTGCACCTGGCGCAGACCTACGTCTACGGCGCGTACAAGGGGCGGCGCGAGCTGCTCTGGCTGATGGGCTGCTTCCTGCTGCTGCTGGTCATGGGGATGGCTTTCACGGGGTACCTGCTGCCCTGGGACCAGAAGGCTTACTTCGCCACCGCCGTGGGCACCAACATCGCCTCGGAGGTGCCCTGGATCGGCGGCTTCCTCAAGCTGCTGCTGCGCGGCGGCAGCGAGATGGGGACCCTGACCCTGTCGCGGTTCTTCATGCTGCACGTCTTCCTGATCCCGGCCGGGATCTTCGCCGCGGTTGCCAGCCACCTGTTCCTCTTTCGCCGGGCGGGAGCGGCCGGGCCGCCGCGTCCGGCCGCCGAGCTGCGGCAGCTGCCGGCCGAGACCTTCTTCCCCGGCCAGGTGTTCAAGGACTTCGTCTTCGGCATCGGCCTCATCGTCATGCTCGGCGCGCTGGCATGGCAGCGGCCGGTGTCGCTGGGGCCGGTGGCCAACCCGGCGGACGCCACCTACCTGCCGCGGCCCGAGTGGTACTACCTGCCGGTGTTCCAGTTCATCAAGTACTTCCAGGGCGCCGCGGCCGTGCTCGGCATCGTTGTCATTCCCGGGGTCGTCGTCCTGGCGCTGTTCGCGTTGCCGTTCCTCGATCGCTCGCCGGAGCGCCGGCCGCTGCGCCGGCCGGTGGCGGTCGGCAGCTTGCTGCTGGTGCTCGCGGCGCTGGTCTTCCTGGGCGTGCAGTCGGGAGTCCAGGACCGGCGGGATCCGGCGGTGCGCGCGAAGCTCGAGGCGCAGGAGGAGGCGGAGCGCGCCTACGCGAAGCAGCCGTTCAGTCCCGAGGAGAACCTCGGCCCGTCCGCGGGGGGCGGCGCTGCCGCCGCGGCGCCCGCGGCGCTCAGCCCGGACGCCGCGAAGGGCGCCCTGCTGTTCGAGAGCGAGGGATGCTCGGGGTGCCATGGCGCACAGGGCCACGGCGGCGGCGGCCTCGTCGCCCTCGCCAACCTCGGCAAGCGCTTCCCGGAGCCGCAGCTGACCGCGATGCTGCACGCGCCGCGGCCGGACATGCTGCAGGGGGGCATGCAGCCGGTGCAGCTCAAGAGCGAGGACATGCAGGCGTTGGTCGCCTTCCTGCTGGCGCCGCAGCGCGACACGGCCCCGCCCGTGCCATGATCCACCATCACGAAACCCGTCCACACGAGTCGCAACGCGACGAAGGAGGCCACACCTCATGACGACGCACGCTGGCAAGACTCATGTCGGGATCGGCATCCTGGCGGCCGCCGCCCTGGTCCTCACCGCCCTCGCCGTGCCGACGACGGCCCGCGCCGACGCCGCCGCGGCCGGCGCCGCTCTCTACAAGGAGAAGTGCATCGGCTGCCACGCCGCCGACGGCAGCGGCAACGCGCCGATGGGCAAGGCGCTCAAGGCCGGGGACCTGAGATCGCCCCAGATCCAGGGGAAGAAAGACGCGGAGCTGGCGGCCGCGATCACCAACGGCAAGGGCAAGATGCCCGCCCAGAAAGGCCTGAGCGCCGCCCAGGTCAGCCAGCTTCTCGACTACGTCCGCACCCTGGCGAAGGCCAAGTAGCGGCCCGGCCGGCCCCGGGCGGCCGGGAGGGCGGCCTGCCGGCGTTTGCCTCGGGAGAGCGGCGGGCGCTACATTGAAGCGCAGCCGATCCCGGCACGCTCATGCCGCTGGGGGGGACGCCATGCCCACTCTGCCCACTCGCTACGACGAAGCCTATGCCCACTCGATGCAGGACCCGGAAGACTTCTGGGCCGAGGCGGCCCAGGAGATCCGCTGGACCCGGCCGTGGTCGCGGGTGCTCGACGACAGCCGCGCGCCCTTCTATCGCTGGTTCGTCGGCGCCGAGACCAACACCTGTTACAACGCGCTCGACCGCCACGTCGAGGAGGGCCGCGGCGCGCAGCCGGCGCTGATCTACGACTCGCCGCTCGCGGGGGCCCAGGCGAGCTTCACCTTCGCCGAGCTGCGTGACCTCGCTGCGAGATGCGCGGGCGCCCTGCGCGCGCTCGGCGTCGGCAAGGGCGACCGGGTCATCGTCTACATGCCGATGGTGCCGGAGACGGTGGTGGCGATGCTCGCCTGCGCGCGCATCGGCGCCATCCATTCGGTGGTCTTCGGCGGCTTCGCCTCGCCCGAGCTGGCGACGCGCATCGATGACGCCAAGCCGAAGCTGATCATCGCCGCCTCGTGCGGGCTCGAGCCCGGCAGGACGGTGCCCTACAAGACGCTGCTCGACGAGGCGATCCAGCTCGCCAAGAGCAAGCCGCGGCACTGCCTCATCCTGCAGCGGCCGATGCACGAGGCCGCCATGGTCGCCGGCCGCGACCACGACTGGCACGAGGCGATGGCGGCCGCGAAGCCGGCGGACTGGGTGCCGGTGGCCGCCACCGACCCGCTCTACATCCTCTACACCTCGGGCACCACCGGCATCCCGAAGGGCGTGGTGCGCGACAACGGCGGCCACATGGTGGCGCTGCGCTGGTCGATGAAGCACGTCTACGGCGTCGAGCCCGGCGAGGTCTACTGGGCCGCCTCCGACGTCGGCTGGGTGGTCGGCCACTCCTACATCGTCTACGCGCCGCTGCTGCACGGCTGCACCACGGTCCTCTACGAGGGCAAGCCGGTCGGCACTCCCGACCCGGGCGCGTTCTGGCGGGTGATCAGCCAGCACCGCGTGGCGGTGATGTTCACCGCGCCGACCGCCTTCCGCGCCATCAAGAAGGAAGACCCGAATGGCGACCACGTCAAGCGGCACGACCTCAGCCGCTTCCGCACGCTGTTCCTGGCGGGGGAGCGGGCCGACCCCGACACTCTGCACTGGGCGGAAGGCCACCTCGGCCGGCCGGTGCTCGACCACTGGTGGCAGACCGAGACCGGCTGGGCGATCGTCGCCAACTGCGTCGGCCTCGGCATGCTGCCGGTCAAGTACGGCTCGCCGACGAAGGCGGTGCCGGGCTATGACGTGCAGGTGGTCGACGACGACTGCCGGCCGGTCGCGCCAGGCGCGATCGGCAACCTGGTGGTGAAGCTGCCGCTGCCGCCGGGCTGCCTGCCAACGCTGTGGAACAACGACGACGGGTACGTGCAGTCGTACCTGCGCCAGTTCCCCGGTTACTACAAGACCGCCGACGCCGGCTTCAAGGACGAGGACGGCTACCTGTACGTGATGAGCCGCACCGACGACATCATCAACGTCGCCGGCCACCGCCTCTCGACCGGTGGCGTGGAGGAGGTCCTGTCCGGCCATCCCGACGTCGCCGAGTGCGCGGTGATCGGCGTCGCCGACCCCGTGAAGGGCGAGGTCCCGCTCGGCTTCGTGGTGCTGAAGGCCGGGGTCACCCGGCCCGACGCCGAGATCGTCGCCGAGGTGGTGCAGCGCGTGCGCGAGCGCATCGGGCCAGTGGCGTCGTTCAAGATGGCGCTGGTCGTGAAGCGGCTGCCGAAGACCCGCTCGGGCAAGATCCTCCGCGGCACGATGAAGAAGATCGCCGACGGCGAGGAGTACCGGCTGCCGGCCACCATCGACGACCCGGCGATCCTGCCCGAGATCGCCGCCGCCCTTGCCGGGCTCAACTATGCCCTGAAGTGACCTCGGCCCCGCCGACCGCCACCGAGAGGAAGAGCGGCGGCTCGACGATGGCGCGTTTCACCGCGCACTGGTCGACGGCGCGCAGGATGGCGGCGCGGTAGCGCGCCGGGAAGCCCTCGGGCAGGTGCAGGTCGAGGCGGATCGCCCGCAGTCGCTTGCGCTCGGGATCGGCTTCGGTGACCAGGGTGAGGCCGAGGCCCTGCGTCTCGATGCCGCGCTCCTGGCAGAAGCGCAGGGCATAGTAGCCCGCGCAGGCGCCGAGGGAAGCCAGGAAGAGATCAAACGGCTCCGGCGCCCTGCCGGTGCCGCCGTGCTCGTGGGACTGGTCGGTCAAGATCGTGTGGCCCTTGAACCGAGCCGCGACCTGGACGCCGCCCGGGAACTCGATCTCGACGTTCATCGCGATGCACCCGCTCCGGCGCCGGCCAGGGTGGACTCCTCGCCGGGTGAGCGCCGGGTGCTGGGAGCGATCATTCCAGGTCTCCTTCGGTCTGTTGGATACGGCTCGTCATGGCTCAAGGTAACTCTCCGCCCTGGCCGGGCGCGCCGCCTGGCAGGGCAGGCCGGCTTGCGTCGGAGGGGAGGAAGGGTCCCGCCCCTTGCGGTGGGTTTCCCACCCGTCGAGGTGGGCGAGCCGAGGCGCGCCGGCAGGATCGACACCACCCCCGGGGGTGGGCCGGGGCGTCCACCCACCGGCGGCGGTCCGCCACCCACCCGGGTGTCGCGGACCGATCCTGGGGCACCTAGAGTGCGCTGAGGAGAAGCGGATGGATGCAGCCATGACCGAGCCCCGCCGGCGACCGAAGCCTTTCCAAGACGGCGTCTCACTGTCGTTCGAGGCAGCGGGAGCCAGCTGGGGCAACCTCTCCGGCACCGAGCGCGTCCTGCGCCTGCTGGTGGGCGTCGCCATGCTGGCCGGTGGCTGGTCCGGCGCGGTGACCGGCATCGAAGGCGTCGCGTTGCAGGTCTTCGGCTGGGTACCGTTGATCACCGGCATCGCCGGCTGGTGCCCGTTCTACGCCGTGATCGGTTTCTCCAGCCGGCGTCGCCGCACGCCGGCCGCCGACCCTGGCGATTGTCCGGGGTGCCGCCTCCCCGGGGACCGGAAGGGCTGATCGCGCCGAGCGCCGCACGCCTCATGCACCGACACCGCGCCGAGCCTTCCCCTATCGCCGCGCGGAGCGGTCACGCTAGACTTTCGCCCGTGAAATCGAAGGACTTGGACGGCTCGGCCGGTGTGCCCGTCTCGCCGGGCTCGCCTGCTGCCATCCAGCTCGGGAATCCGGCACGCCGAGGTCTGACGTTGACGCTCGGCCGGCTCCGCGTCCTGGCCGTCCTTGCCGCCCTCGCTCTCATCCTGGCGCTCGAGTACGTGCGCCACCTGGTGTCGCCGTACCTGGTCTCCTGGAAAGGCCTGGCGCTGATGAACGCCGCGGTGTTCGTCGGCGTGGTCTTCCTGCTCGGGGCGATGTTCTCCATCATCGGCCGCATGCAGCGGCGCCTCGAGCGCCAGAACCGCGAGCTGCTCGCCCTGCACACCGCCGCCCTGGACATCTACCGCGAGCTGGCGCTCGAGGCCGTGCTGCAGAAGGTGGTGGACCAGGCGCGCCTGCTGGTCGGGGCGCGCTATGGCGCGCTGTCGGTGGTGAAGGAGCAGAACCGCATCGAGAGCTTCATCACCTCGGGCGTCAGCGATGCCGAGCGCGCCCGCATCGGCCCGCCGCCCGAGGGCCGCGGCCTGCTCGGCGTGGTCCTGCACGAAGGACAGCGGTTGCGCTCGAGCGACCTCTCCGGCGATCCCCGCTCGGTCGGCTTTCCGCCCAATCATCCGCCCATGCGCTCGCTGGTCGCGGTCCCGATCCTCTGCGAGGGTCCCTTTCGCGGCAACCTCTACCTGGCCGAGAAGCTCGGCGATGAGAGCTTCTCGGTCGACGACGAGGCAACCCTGGTGCGCTTCGCCACCAAGGCCGCCATCGCCATCGACCACGCCTACCTGCACCAGCAGCTGGCGTCGCTCGCCGTGGCCCAGGAGCGCCTGCGCATCGCGCACGAGATGCACGACGGGCTCGCCCAGGTGCTCGGCTACGTCAACACCAAGGCCCAGGCAGTGCGCGAGTTCCTGCGCGCCGGCCGCGCCGAGGAGGCGGCGCGCCAGCTCGATCAGCTGGCGGCGGCGGCGCGCGAGGTCTACAGCGACGTGCGCGAATCGATCATCGGCCTGCGCAGCGTCGCCGGCGCGGATTGGCGGCTGGTCGAGGCGCTCGGCGAGTACGTCGCGTCGTGGCAGGGGCAGAGCGGGGTCGTCTGCCGGCTGCGGGTCGACGGCAGCCTGCGCTTCCCGCCGGGGGTCGAGCTGCAGCTGCTGCGCATCGTCCAGGAGTCGCTCGCCAACGTGCGCAAGCACGCGCAGGCGCGCCACGTCGAGGTCGACCTCGAGGTGCGCGACGGCACCCTGCTGCTCACCGTTGCCGACGACGGTGTTGGCTTCAACCCCGGCGAGCTTCGCCGCTCCGAGTTCCCGCGCTTCGGCCTCTCCACCATGCGGGAGCGGGCCGAGAGCATCGGCGGCAGGTTCGAGGTAGGCTCTTCGCCGAAAGGCGGCACGCTGGTCAAGCTCGAGCTGCCGGCCGCGGCCGGGCGGCCGGCGGTTGCCTCGCCCTCGGCTTCCGAGGCCCGCGCGGTCTGACCACCGAGACCAGGTAGAGCTTCCTGGCGAGGGGAGGGGGCGTCCTCGGGTTCACCCGAGGAGGTGAGCAGCAAGGAGGGGAGAAGACGATGAGGATCCTGATCGCCGACGATCACGCGCTCTTTCGCGACAGCCTGCGCAGCCTGATCGAGGCGCACGGCCTCGAGGTCGTGGGGGAGGCGAAGAACGGGCGCGAAGCCTGCGAGCTGGCGCGGCAGCTGAAACCCGACGTCGTGCTCATGGACCTGTCCATGCCCGAGGTGGATGGCCTGGCCGCCACCCGGCTGATCAGCGCCGAGCTGCCGGCGGTCAAGGTGGTGGTCCTGACCGCCTCGGACGACGACGCCAAGCTCTTCGAGGCCATCAAGTCGGGAGCCCAGGGCTACCTGCTGAAGAATCTCGACTCCGAGGACTTCTTCGCGCTGCTCGAGCGCACCGAGCGGGGCGAGCCCGCGCTGACGCCGGCAATCGCCCGCAAGCTGCTCGAGGAGTTCGCCCGTCCGCCGAAGGCGGCCGCCGCACCGCCGGCCAACGACCCCGATCCGCTGACCGAGCGCGAGCGCGAGATCCTCGAGCTGCTGGTCGAGGGAGTGACCTCCAATCGCAAGCTCGCCAAGCAGCTCGGGGTGAGCGAGAACACGGTCAAGTTCCACGTCCGCCACGTGCTCGACAAGCTCCACCTGCACAACCGCGCCCAGGTGGTGGGCTACGCCCTCCGCCACGGCCTGGTGGAGAAGCGGGACGAGGGTTAGGCTGATCGCGGCCGCCTACGCTTACCCGATCTACCATCTTTACGCCATGCATCGGTTCGGCAGCGTCGGTTACCAGCCGTTCTAGCCGCTCCAGGTACCACCGCCACCGCCTGCCATGAGGGGAGGCCTCCTCGCCTTCGCGCGATGGGGAGACTCGCCGCGCCTCGGGGCGGGGGCGATCCCGCCCCTTGGCGTGGGGACGGCCGCCTGATCGGGTGTGGCGGCGGCCGCGGACCGCGGCTAGGGTGGGTGGCATGACACCCGACGCGCTGCTCAAGCTCGATCTCTACTGCCGCGGCCTGCGGCTGGACGACGGCTGCCTGGTCGAGGAGGACGGCGGG
>DATNKH010000284.1:0-6553 GCA_035603475.1 Thermoanaerobaculia bacterium | reverse complement strand
CGGCTGGCGCTGGCGGAGGACCCGAAACGCGGCGCCTCGCGAGCGCTGCTGATGGCTGCCGCCGCGGCGTTGCTCGATCCCTCCCGCCCCGGGGACGGCAACCAGGCGCTGATGGAGCTCGGGGCCACGCTCTGCCTGCCGCGGCAGCCGCGCTGCGAGCTCTGTCCCTTGCGCCCGGGCTGCGTCGCGGCGGGGGAGGGGCGGCCGGAGCTGTATCCGCCGCCGCGGCGCCGGCGCCGGACCGAGATCAGGCAGCTGCTGGTGGCGGTGGTCGCATCCAGGGAGGACCCCGACCGTGTGCTGCTCTTCCGGCCATCGCAGCGGCTTCCTCAGGCCGCGCCCGGCACGTCGCCATCGCCCGGGCTGCCGGCCGGTGCCTGGGAGCTGCCCTGGCTGGAGCTGCGGGACGAGGCACTATCTGCTGGTCGGAGCCACGCCCTCGCCGAGAAATACGGCGGCGACTGGCGGCTGGGACCCGCGTTCGCGGCGGTGCGGCACGGCATCACCTACCGGGACCTGCGGGTCACCATCCATGGTGCGGAGCTGCTCTCCGCCGGGTCGGACGAGGTGCGGGAGGGAGTCGTCAGCGGCTGGTTCGATGCCGGTGAGCGCGCGGCGCTGCCCATGTCGGCGCTGGTCGGCAAGGTCCTGCGGGCCCGGGCCGCCGCCCTGACGCCGATCGAATCTAGCGGCTGCCGGGCCAGCCCGTCGCGGAGCCGCCCGCCAGGATGAACCAGCCGATGATCTTGTCGTCGAGCTCGCGCAGACGGCCAGCCACCATGGTGCACAGCACGCGCAGCAGGCGGAGCGACGAGACGCGGTTGATGTCGAGAATGCCCTCCAGCACCTCCCGGGGAATGGCCAGCACCACCGCCCCGCGGTCGGAGGCGGTGGCATCCGCCGAGCGCTGCACGTTGTCGATCAGCGCCATCTCGCCGAAGTAGTCCCCGCGCTCGAGGAAAGCGAGGGCCTCCTCGCCGGCGCCGGGGATGAACTTGCTGATCATCACCCGTCCCTCGAGCAGCACGTACATCTCGTCGCCGGGCTCCCCTTCACGGAAGATCTGCTGGTGCGGAGCGAACTTCTTCTCCCGCGACAGCGAGGCGAGGAAGTTGATCTCCAGGCTCGAGAGCTTCTGCTCCTGGAAGAGCTTGCGCTTCGACGCGAGGTCGACGTGGAAGTCGTCGGCGACGGCGGCGGCGGGGGGCTCCTGGGCGCTCGCCGGCTTTCCCGATTGGGAGAAGAAGCGGGTGAGCTGCTCGTTGGTCTGGCGCAGCTTGGAAGAGAGGCTCTTCCAGAACGTCCAGTAGAGGGCGACGCTGAAGCGCGGATCGCTCTCCATGGCGCCGGCCAGGGTCTGCCCGTTGAGTGCCAGGAGCTCGGAGTCGGTGACCGCCAGGGCGTCGCCGGAGCGCGCGTTGCCGTCCACGAAGCTGGTCTCGCCGAACAGCTGACCCGGGCTCAAGGTGGCGAGGGTGAACGAGCCGTAGGGCGTGCGCCGCTGGATGCGCACGCTGCCGCTCTCGACGAGATAGGCGTCTGCCGCCGGCTCGCCCTCGTGCAGGATGTGCTCACCGGCGGCCGCTCGGCGATGCTCGGCGACGCTGCCGAGCTGCTGGAGCTGAGCCTCGGTGAAGTGGGATAGCAGCTCCCAGTGCCGCAACAGGAACTCGGTGCTCAAGGTCCGCTCATTGTACCCGAGGACATGTCGGCGAGGGGTAGAGGGTAAGTTCGCGAGGCAGGAGGGATGGACCCTCGCGAGGATACTTACCCACTACCCGGCGAGGGCCTCCTCGAGCAGGTCGAGAGCGCCGGTGAGCTGCGGCTCGGCGATGGTGAGCGGCGGCACGAGCTGCGCCACCCTGCCCTCCGGACCGCCGGCCAGGATGAGGACGCCGCGGCGGCGAGCGGCGGCCACCCAGGCGCCGGCGGCCTGGCGCGAACGCAGCTCGACGCCCCAGAGCAGGCCGCGTCCGCGGACGGCGGCGACGGCCGGCAGGCGATCGCTCCAGCCGGCGAGGCGGGCGGCCACCTGCGCGCCAAGCCGGGTGGCGCGCGCCGGCAGCCGGTCCTGCTCGAGCACGTCGAGCACCGCGAGGGAAGCGGCGCAGGCCACCGGGTTGGCGAGGAAGGTCGAGGTGCGGAGGGCTTCGCCGGGGGTGCGCCACGCCTGCAACAGGGATCTCCTGGCCAGCACTGCCGCGATCGGCAGGCCGCCGCCGAGCGCCTTGCCGCAGCAGAGGATGTCGGGGCGGACCCCTTCGGCCTCGACGGCAAAGAGGCGGCCGGTTCTGCCGAAGCCGGTGAAGATCTCGTCGGCGATCAGCACCGCGCCAGCCTCCCGGCAGAGCCGCGCGATCCCGGCGAGCCAGCCGGGAGGAGGCAGCAGCACGCCTTCACGGCCGACAATCGGTTCGACCAGCACGGCGCCCGCGGGGCCGCGTACGGAGGTCCCAAGCGCCCCCGCGGTTGCGGAGCGGCTGGAGGGTCCGAGGCTCCCGGGATTCGCCCTGGCCCCGGCGGTCGCCGCGAGCGCCACGGCGACCGCCTCCAGCGGGCATCCAAAGGGAATGCGCCGCACGTGCGGGTGGAGGTAGGGAGCGAAGGGGGCGCGGAAGGCGGGCCGGGAGGTGACCGCGAGCGCGCCGAGCGTCAGCCCGTGATACGAGGGCTCGAAGGCGACGATGCCCGGCCGGCCGGTGGCGGCGAGCGCCGTCTCGAGCGCGATCTCGACCGCCTCGGCGCCCGAGGTGGCGAAGAAGACCTGCGGCTCGTCGACCGGCGCCAGGCCGACGAGCCGGGCGGCGAGCTCGACCCGCAGCGGGTGCGCATGGACGTCGCCCAGGCCGTGCAGCAGGCGACCTGCCTGGCGGCGCACCGCGGCGACCACCCGCGGATGCCGGTGGCCGACGGCGGCGACGCCGAAGCCCGAGGTGAGGTCGACGTAGCGGTTGCCGTCGACGTCGTGGACATTGGCGCCCCGCGCCGAGTCCCAGAGGATCGGCGGTTCGGCTCCGGCGCCGCCGGCGACGGTGTTGACGCCGGGCGCTTCGAGCCGCTGCAGCTCGAGCGCCAGGGCGCGGGAGCGGGGCCCCGGGGGCGGGTGGACGATCCTGGGGAGTTGGTCGCCGGCGCTCACATCTCCCGCCGGCCGGCCAGCGAGCGTCCGAGCGTGACCTCGTCGGTGTACTCGATGTCGCCCCCGACCGGCATGCCGAACGCCAGGCGGGTCACGAGCAGGCCGCGGGGCTTGAGCAGCCGCGCCAGGTAGAGGGCCGTCGCCTCGCCTTCGACGTTGGGATTGGTGGCGAGCACGATCTCGGCGACTCCCTCGAGCCGGGAGAACAGGCCGGGGATCGCCAGGCGGTCAGGTCCGATCCCGCGATGCGGCGAGAGGGCGCCGAGCAGCACGTGATAGAGGCCGTGATACTCGCCGGTGCGCTCGATCGGCGCGATGTTGAAAGGCTCCTCGACGACGCAGATCTGGCCGCGGTCACGCTGCATGTCCGAGCAGAAGCGGCAAGGATCGACGGCGGTGATGGAGTTGCAGCGCGAGCAATGGAAGAGCTTCTCTTTCACCTCCACGATGGCCTGGGCCAGCGCCTGCGCCTCGACGGCGGTGACCTTCAGCAGATGGTGGGCGAGACGGGAGGCGGTCTTGGGACCGATCCCTGGTAGCCGGGAGAGCTCGCCGACCAGGCGCGCGAGCGGGTCGGCAGGTTGGCGCGGAGGGTTGGCGGGCACCGCGGGCGAGCTCAGAACAGGCCGGGCATCCCGGCGGCGAGGGCCCCCATCCGGCCCTGCATGGTCTCTTCGACCTTGCGGCCGGCCTCGTTGACGGCCGCCACGATGAGATCCTCGAGCATCGAGGGGTCGTCCTTGTCCATCACCTCGGGATCGATCTTGACCGAGACCAGCTGCTTGTGGCCGCTCATCTTGACCGTGACCATGCCGCCGCCGACGCTCGCCTCGACCACGGTCTCCGCCAGCTCGCGCTGCAGCCGCTCCTGCATCTGCTGCGCTTGCTTCATCAGCTTCTGCATACTGCTCATGTCATTCCTCTCTCGAGCCGCGATGCTCTTCGACGGCCTCGACCTTGCCTTGGAAGATGTCCAGGAGGGTCTGCACCGCTGGATTCAGCACCGCGGCGCTTGCGGCTCCGGCGGCCGCCGATCGCGACGCTCCCAGCTGACTGGACGCGAGCTCGGTGGCGGCCGCTCCGGCCGGCGCCGGCGCCAAGCCGCCGGTACTCGAGAATGCGAGCGGTGCGGCAGATCCGGGCGCCTCCCCGGCAGCGCTTTCGGCGAAGTCCCAGCCGGCCTCGGAGCCCCAGACCTTGGCCACCGCGGCGGCGATGGTCTCGCGGTTGGCCGGCTGCCGCAGGCGTGAGCTCAGGTAGGCGTCCGCGGCCGGCAG
The DNA here is from genome assembly GCA_035603475.1 of Thermoanaerobaculia bacterium. Lineage (GTDB taxonomy): Bacteria > Acidobacteriota > Thermoanaerobaculia > Multivoradales > UBA5704 > JASLEW01. Next base: position 2,137 of record DATNKH010000284.1, on the reverse strand, counting down.
CAGGATGAGCAGGCGGCCGGCCTCGAAGCGGAGAACGGCGGCCTGCTCCAGGTGGGCCGCCAGCGGCTGCTTGCGGGCCGCGACCTCTTCGAGAAAGTCCTGCAGTGCCGCGGCGCCCGCGGCGGTGGCTCCCGCCGCGGCGGCCCCGGCGCTGGCGGCGCCCGGCTGGTGGTGGTGGCGGCCGTTCTCCGGCGCCGGCACTGCCGGAGTCGCTGGAGCTGCCGGAATTGCCGGCCTTGCCTGAGTTGCCGCAGCTGCCGGCGCCAACGGAGCTGCCGGCGCCAACGGAGCTGCCGGAGCCAACGCAGCTGCCGGAGCCAACGGAGCTGCCCGAGCTGCCGGATGCTCCGCAACGGCAGCGCTCGCCTGGGTCTTCAGCGTCGTCGTGGCCGGGCTCGCCGCGCCCGGGGTGGGAGCGGCCCCGCCGCTCGCCGGCAGCGACGGTTGCGGCGGCTGCGACTGCGTCGCCGCCGGCGGCGACAGCGCGCGCTGCGCCGCCGCGGCAGGCCGAGGCGCCGCGGCCGCGAGCGATCCGCCGGCGAGCAGCTGCTCGACGCGGATGAGCTTCGGCAGCTCGGCGGCGCGCAACCAGGCGATCTCGACGGCGAGAGCGCCGGTTTCCGTCCGGCGCACCAGGGTCTCGCTCGACAGCAGCTGGTTGAGCAGCCGCAGCAGGTTCTCGTAGCCGCCGCCGCGAGCCAGCGCGGCGAGCGCCTGGGCTTCTTCGAGGACCAGGTCGACGTGCGCCGGATCGGCGCCGAGCGCGAGATGGAGCGCATCGCGGCAGTAGGCGAGGAACTGGCCATAGACGTGGCGCGGGTCCCACCCCTCGTCCTCGATGTGGCGGACCTCGCGCGACACGCTGACCGCGTCGCCCTGCAGGATGGCCTCGAGCAGGCGCCGGAAGAGCGCGATGTCGAGGCCGCCCAGCAAGCGCACGGCGGCTTCGTCCGAGATGGCGCCGGAGCCGAAGGTGGCGAGCTGGTCGAGCAGCGCCACGGCGTCGCGGACGCTGCCTTCACCGGCCCTCGCCACCAGCCGCAGCGCGCTGTCGCTGGCCTGGATGGACTCGGAGTCGCAGATCTGGCGCAGCAGCGCCGCCACCGCGGGCGCCGGGACGCGCCGGAACTGGAACTCCTGGCAGCGCGAGAGGATGGTGGCGGGGACCGCCTCGATCTCGGTGGTCGCGAAGATGAACACCAGGTACGGCGGCGGCTCCTCGACGATCTTGAGCAGGGCGTCGAAGGCCTGGCGCGACAGGCGGTGGATCTCGTCGAGCACCACCACCTTGTAGCGGTCGCGGGCCGGTCCGTAGCGCAGGCTCTCGGTGAGCTCGCGGACCTGCTCGACCTTGGAGTAGGTGGCGGCGTCGACCTCGAGCACGTCGAGATCGGAGCCGCGGGCGATCTCAATGCAGGGCGCGCACTCGTTGCAGGGATCGGGCGCCGGGCCGCGCTCGCAATTCAGCGCCTTGGCGAGCACGCGGGCGGCGGTGGTCTTGCCGACGCCGCGAATCCCCGAGAACAGGTAGGCATGGGCAATGCGCCCCTCGGCGAGCGCGTTGCGCAGCGCCGTCACGATCGGCGCTTGACCGACGAGGCTGGAAAAGTTCTGGGGGCGCCACTTGCGGGCTAGGACCTGGTAGGCCATGGCGACGAGGACAGTGGCCTACGAAGGGTTCCGGTGGATCTGCGGCACTCGGCCGGCATACCTTATCGCTGCTCCCTTCCGGGCCTGACGAGGTTCGGAAGCCGCCGATGCACAGGACCCGAACCCTTCGTGGGCCACTGTCGGGCCAGCCCATGGTATGCCGCCGGGTGCGGGATGTAAAGGCGGGTTTGCCGGGATCGGGGGCATCGGGTAAGATACGCGTTCCTCCGCGCGAGCGGGGGGTACGGGAGTGGACGATCGGCACTGGATGATGCAAGCCCTCGCCGAGGCGCGCCGCGCCGCGGACCTCGGCGAAGTGCCGATCGGGGCGGTGGTGGTGCGGGACGGTGAGGTCGTGGGGCGTGGGCACAACCGCCGCGAGCTGGACGGCGATCCACTGGCTCACGCCGAGCTGCTTGCCCTGCGCGAGGCGGCGGGCAGGATCCAGGGGTGGCGCCTTTCGGGGTGCACGATGTATGCGACCCTG
>DATNKH010000283.1:0-6168 GCA_035603475.1 Thermoanaerobaculia bacterium | reverse complement strand
CGCGTCGTGGCGCGGGCGGTGCCGCCGGTCGCGATGAGGTCGTCCACGATCAGCACGCGCTCACCGCGGCCGACGGCGTCCTGGTGCATCTCGAGGGCGTCGGAGCCGTACTCGAGGTCGTAGGACTCGCGGACCTTCAGGTACGGGAGCTTGCCGGGCTTGCGCACCGGCACGAAGCCGGCGTTGAGGTTGTAGGCGACGATGGGACCGAACATGAAGCCTCGCGACTCGATGCCCACGACCTTGTCGATGTGACGGTCGGCGAACAGCCAGACGAAGCGGTCGACGGTCTTGCGCAGGGCCAGCGGGTCCTGCAGCAGGGTGGTGATGTCGTAGAACAGGATCCCCGGCTTCGGGAAGTCGGGCACCTCGCGGATGTGGGCCTTCAGGTCGTCCATGTCGCTCTCCGTCGCTCTCCGTCGCTGTCCACCGGGCCGGCCAGGATGGCACGCCCGCTCAGTGATCGATCTGGAAGCCGTCCCAGTCGGGCTCGGCGGCCAACCGTTCCTCGTGCAGGCCGGCGACCGCGGCGCCCGGCGGCCCTTGCCGCACCCGCGCCTTCAGCTCCTCGACGCTCTTCGGGTCGCCGGCGACCTCGATCTCGACGCTGCCGTCGCGCAGGTTCCGCACGCGGCCGGCCAGGCCCAGCTCGCGGGCCACGCCGCGCACGAACCAGCGGAAGCCGACGCCCTGGACGCGCCCGCGCAGCCGCAGGCGCAGGGCCACCCGCTCGCCCCTCCCCTGCCGGTCCCCGAGACCGCCGCCGCCACCACCCGCATCGCCGGCGCCGCCGCCGCCGCGGCTCACTTGCCGCCGTCCTTCCAGCCGTGGCGGCCGACCAGCGGCACGAAGCCGACCTCCTCGCCTTCCTTGCGCCGCAGCTCGCCGCGCGCCGACTTGCGGTAGAGCACCAGCCGCTGCGCCTGGCGCTGGCCCTCGGGGATGAGCAGGCTGCCGCCCGGCGCCAGCTGCTCGAGCAGCGGCTCGGGCACCTTCGGGGCGCCGGCGGCGACCAGGATGCGGTCGTAGGGCGCCCACTCGCTCCAGCCGACGCTGCCGTCGAAGACCTGGATCTTGACGTTCTCGAAGCCCAGCTGGCGGATGCGCGGGATGGCCTGCTGCGCCAGCTCGGCGATGCGCTCGAGGCTGTAGACCCGCCGCGCCAGCACCGCCAGCAGCGCCGTCTGGTAGCCGGTGCCGGTGCCGATCTCGAGCACCGAGTGGTGCGGCGCGAGCTCCAGCAGCTCGGTCATCCGCGCCACGATGTACGGCTGCGAGATGGTCTGCGCGGCGCCGATCGGCAGCGCATGGTCGCCGTACGCCTGCGAGCGCAGGTGGTCGCGGACGAAGAGGTGGCGCGGCACCCGGCGCATGGCCGCGAGCACGCGCTGGTCCTTGATGCCGCGGCCGGCGACCAGGTCGCGCACCATGCGCTCCCGCAGCACGGCATAGTCGCTCATTCGCCGCCGGCATCGGCCGGCCGCGCGGCCGCCCCGCCGTCGCGCAGCTCGGCGAGGTCGAGGCGCGCCAATTTCTCCTGCAGGGAGCCGAAGATCTCGAGCCCGGGGTAATAGGTGAGGTCCAGGTGCAGCGGTGTGATCGACACCCGTCCCGAGGACACCGCCTCGTGGTCGGTGCCGCTGGCGCGCTGCCACATCGGGGTGCCGGCGATCCAGTAGTAACGGCGGCCGCGCGGGTCGAGCTTCTCGACCACCGACTGCTTGTAGACGCGCCGCCCCAGCCGCGTGAAGCTGACGCCGCCGATGGCCCCCGCCGGGACGTTGACGTTGAGCAGCAGGTCCGGCGGCAGCTTCTCCTCGAGCAGCGTCTGCACCAGCCGCCGGGCGAAGCGCGCCGCCGGCTCGAAGGAGAAGCCCTCGCCCACCTCCTGGCTGAAGGCCAGGGACGGGATGCCGAGGAGAGTGCCCTCGAAGGTGGCGCTCACGGTCCCGGAGTAGGTCACGTCGTCGCCGACGTTGAGGCCGAAGTTGATGCCGGAGCAGACCAGGTCCGGCGGCCGGTCCTTCAGCACCCACAGCACCGCCAGGTTGACGCAGTCGGTGGGTGTGCCGTCGACCGAGTACCAGTTCTCGCGCACCTTCTGCATGCGCAGCGGGCGGCTCAAGGTCAGAGCGTGCCCCGACGCGCTCTGCTCGCGGTCCGGCGCCACGACGAAGACCTCGGCCAGCTCCGACAGCGCGGCGACCAGCGTCTTGATGCCTTCGGAGAAGATGCCGTCGTCGTTGGTCACCAGGATGCGTGTCATCGCTCTCTCACGAAGGCCTCACCGGTGGCGCCGGAGCCCAGCCCCGGTGCGACGGCGGGCGGATCTCCCCCCGCCACCCCGGGAGCGACGGCGGGCGGATCACCCGCCAACGGTCGCACCGAGGGACTCCCTTTCACTGCACCCTGCGGATGTACCTGCCGACCAGGGGCGCCAGGGACCGCAGGGTCTCCTCGGGGATCCGCGAGTGCTCGGTGATCAGGGCGTGGCGCAGGGCGTCCGGGCAGGGGCAGCCCTGCCGCTCCTCGGGGAGACGCGCGACGATCTCGCGCACCACCTCCTGCGACATGATCACGTTCTTGCCGATGACCTCCATCACCCCCTCGCCGCTGACCGCTTCCTCCGTCTCGTGCCAGCAGTCGTAGTCGGTCACCATCGACAGCGACACGTAGCAGATCTCGGCCTCGCGGGCCAGCCGCGCCTCGGTCAGGTTGGTCATGCCGATGACGTCGACGCCGTGCGAGCGGTAGATCTCCGACTCGGCGCGGGTCGAGAACTGCGGCCCCTCCATGTTCACGTAGGTGCCGCCCCGGTGCACGGTGGCGCCGGCCGCGCGCGCCGCCGCGACGCCGATGTCGATCAGGCGCGGACAGATCGGCTTGGCCAGCGAGACATGCGCGACCAGGCCGTTGCCGAAGAAGGTATCGACGCGGTGCCGGGTGCGGTCGTAGAACTGGTCGGGGACCACGATGTCGGTCGGCTTGTACTCGAGCTTCATCGAGCCGACGGCCGAGACCGAGATCAGCTGCTCGACGCCCAGCAGCTTGAAGCCGTAGATGTTGGCGCGGTAGTTGAGCTCCGAGGGCAGCAGCCGGTGGCCGCGCCCGTGGCGCGGCAGGAACGCCACCCGCCGTCCCTCGAGCTTGCCGATCACGTAGGGATCGGAGGGTGCGCCGAATGGCGTGTCCAGGCGCCGCTCCTCCGCCACCTCGAGCGCCGCCATCTGGTAGAGGCCGCTGCCGCCGATCACGCCAATACGGACGTCACCTGTCTCGAGCATCACCCTGCTCTCCTCTCACAAACCGTTCTCGAGCGCGGAGATCCCCGCCCCCGCAGCCGCCGCCGTCGTCCGGCCGCAGAGTCTACAGCAGTGCGGGCCGGGCGCGGCCAGGGTCGGCGCTGAGGTCGCCGCCGCCAGCGCCGCCGCCAGCGTCTCACCGCGCTACGATCGGCACCGTCGTCGCTGCCGCCAGCGTCTCCCCACGCTACGATCGGCACCGATATCGCCATCGGCGGCTGCGCAAAACCCTCGGGCACCGTCAGCGCTGTAACCCCTGCTCGATCGCCGCCGCCACCGCCAGCGCGGTCTCGAGCGCCTGCCGCCCCGCGGCGCCATCGACCACCAGACCCGCAGTGCCTCCGGCGACCCTCGCGGCCTCCCCGGCCGCTGCTACGAACCCCGCGAGCTCGGCCCGCAGCGGCTCGTCGCGGGTGACCTCGAGGTTGTCGGGCACGATCCGCCGGCCGGTGGGAAGCTCTTCCAGGCGATAGCCGTGGATCTCCTGCGCCACGTAGTCGAGCGAGTAGTAGCGGCTCGGCAGGAAGGTGCGCAGCTTACGCACCCGCTCCGCCGAGACCCGCGACGCGGTCAGGTTGGCGACGCAGCCGGAGGCGAGCTCCAGGCGCACGTTGGCGATGTCGGTGCGCGGCGACAGCACCGGGATGCCGGTCGCCCGCACCTCGCGGACCGGCGAGCCGTCGAGCGCGTGCAGGATCTGCAGGTCGTGGATCATCAGGTCGAGCACCACGTCGACGTCGAGGCTGCGCGGCGTGAAGACCGCCAGCCGCTGCACCTCGACGAAGCGCGGCGGCACCCCGAGCCCGAGCAGCGCCTGCACCGCGGGGTTGAAGAACTCGGTGTGCCCGACGGCGAGCACCCGCCCGGCCGCCGCCGCCGCCGCGAGCAGCTGGTCCGCCTCCTCGAGGCTCGCCGCCAGCGGCTTCTCGACCAGCACGTGCAGGCCGCGGCCCAGGAGCTCGCAGCCGAGCTCGCCATGCAGCACGGTCGGCACCGCCAGCACCATCGCGTCCACCGCCGCCGCCAGCTCCTCGACACTGGCGAAGACGCGCGTGCCGTGCTCGGCGGCGACCGCGTCGGCCACCTCGCGGCGCGGGTCGTAGACCCCCACCAGCTCGGCGCCGGGCAGGGAAGCCAGGACACGCACGTGGTGGCGTCCCATCGCCCCGACGCCCATGACGCCGAGCCGCGGCGCCGTCCTCATCAGCCAGACGGGCGGCAACGGCGCCGCCTCCATGGCCGGCGGCACCGGCGACGGCTCGCTCATCGCAAGCGCCGCCCGCAGGGGGGGCGCCTCCTCCATCGGGGTGTCGCCGCCCTTCGCGGTATCGTCGGCTGGGGTGACCGCGACGTCATCGCGTCTTGCCCGCCTCCACCATCGCCTCCTTGCCCGTATCACCGGTATCTCGGGCGCTACCCGCGCCGCGAACCTCGGCTTCGCCTCCGCCCGCTCCCCTTCCCATGCCGCGCGGCACCGTCTTCGTGACGCCGCGCCGCGAGCCCTCGATGAAGGCGATGAAGTGATCGACCTCGGGGTCGCCGCCGAGCTCCTCGCGCATCCTGGCCAGGGCCTGGCGGGTGTTGAGGCCGGAGCGCGCGAGCAGCCGGAAGGCCCTGCCGAGGCGCGCCACCTGGGCGCTGCTGAAGCCCTTGCGCTTGAGGCCGATGGTGTTGATCCCGTAGCACGCCGGCTTGACCCCCACCGTCTTGACGAAGGGCAGCGCGTCCTTGCTCATCACCGTGTAGGCGCCCAGGTAGGCATGGCGCCCGATGCGGGCGAACTGGTGCACCGTGCAGAAGGCGCCGACGATGGCGTCGTCGTGCACCTCGACGTGGCCGGCCAGGGTGGCGAGGTTGGCGAACACCGTGCGGTCGCCGAGCTGGCAGTCGTGGGCGATGTGGACGTAGGCCATCAGCAGGTTGTGGCTGCCGATGCGCGTCACCGCGCCGCCCGCCGCGGTGCCGCGCGAGACCGTGCAGAACTCGCGGATCGTGTTGTGATCGCCGATCTCGAGCCGCACCGGCTCGCCCTGGTACTTGAGGTCCTGCGGGTCGAAGCCGATGGCGGTCTGCGGGAAGATGCGGTTGCCCCTCCCGATGAGGGTGGGCCCCTGGACCTGGGCCCCCGCGCCGATCTCGGTCCCGTCGCCGATCTCGACGCCCGCACCGATCACCGCGAAAGGTCCGACCCGCACGTCGTCGCCGAGTATTGCCGCCGGATCGACGTGCGCCAACGGATGGACATGGCTGGTCATGGCGCGAGTCTCCCGCTCACAGGTCCACCCGGGTGGACGACAGCACCGCCTCGGCGGCCAGGTGGCCGTCCACCAGCGCCTTGCAGGCCAGCCTGCTGTGCCCGCTGCGGATCCGGACGACGTCGATCTCGAAGCGCAGCTGGTCTCCCGGCACCACCGGGCGCCGGAACTTGGCGTCGGAGATGCCGGTGAGGTAGAGGAGCTTGCCGCCGCGCTCCTCGACCAGCTGCAGCAGCATCAGGGCGCCGGCCTGCGCCATCGCCTCGATCAGCAGCACCCCGGGCATCACCGGCTTGCCGGGGAAGTGGCCGGCGAAGAACGGCTCGTTGATGGTGACGTTCTTGATCGCCACCAGCCGCTTGCCCGGCTCGTACTCGAGGACGCGGTCCACCAGCAGCATCGGATAGCGATGCGGCAGCATCGACAGGATCCAATCGATGCCCCGGGGAGTGAACGGCGGCGCCTCGGGGGCCGCGGCGCCTTCAGCCGCGGGGGTGGCGGCACTCTCGGCGCCCTCAGCGCTCTCAACCCTCTCAGGCAGGGGACCGCCCGCGGGGGCGCCGGCGTGTTGCTGCTTCGGGTTCGGCTCGTCGTCGTCGCTCACAGCGTCC
>DATNKH010000282.1:0-2461 GCA_035603475.1 Thermoanaerobaculia bacterium | reverse complement strand
CGTCGTTGGGGTCCTTCGGCGTGAGCTCGCGCCGCAGCTCCTCTTCGAGGCGCTCGATGCGCCGCTGCAGCTCTTCGCGCTCCTCGTGGGCGAGGGCGAACAGCTCGTCGTCCCGGCCGAGACCGGCGAGCAGCTCCTGGTTCTCGACCAGCTGGCGCCGCGCGGCCGAGTACTCGCGATAGAGCGAGACGACATGGCCGATCTCGGAGAGAGCGCGATTGGTGTCGGCGTACGCCTTGTGGTCCGCGAGCAGGGCAGGGTCGGCCAACCGCTGGGTGAGCTCGGAGTGTGTCCTCTCCAGCTGTGCGAGCTTCTCGATCATCGCTGCGCTCCCGCGGCTGCGATCAGCTCCGGCTCCTCCGGCAGCAGGCCATCCTCACGCAACGCCTCCTCGAGGGCCACGATCGCCACCTCGAGCATGTCGTCCGTCGGCTCCTGGGTGGTGATCTTCTGCAGCATGAGCCCGGGGAAGACCAGGGCCGCGAACAGCGGCGCGGCGCGGCGGCGGGCGGTCAGGCGGAGCAGCTCGTAGGACAGCCCGGCGATCACCGGCACCAGCAGCAGGCGGCCGCCGAACTTGACCAGGAAGGGCGCGGCCTTGGGGATCAGCGCGAAGACCAGGATCGAGACCAGCAGCACGAAGAGCAGGAAGCTGGTGCCGCAACGCGGATGCAGGCGGCTCTGGGCGCGGGCGTTGGCGACGGTCAGCGGCAATCGCCGCTCGTAGTTGAACACCACCTTGTGCTCGGCGCCGTGGTACATGAACACGCGGTGAATGTCGCGGAAGCGCGAGATCCCGTACAGGTACGCCAGGAAGAACAGCGCCCGCAGGCCGCCGTCGAACAGGTTGAAGCCGAGCCCGGAGAGTGGGCCGACGAGGTGGCGGTCGGCGAGCTGGGTGAGCCACAGGGGCAGCAGCAGGAAGACCACCGCCCCCAGGCCGAGGCCCACCGCCATGGAGCCGGCGATGGCCCAGCTCGAGCCGCCGGCGGTTGCCGAGGGCGCGGTGCTCGCCTCGGTCGCGGCGGCGCTCGCCTCGGTGGCGGCAGCGCTCGCCTCGGTGGCGGCGGCGCTCGCCTCGGTGGCGGCGGCGCTCGCCTCGGTCACGGCGGGCACCTCGGCTGTCGCGATCGCCTGCTCGGCGGAGAAGTTGAGCGCCCGGATGCCGATGGCCAGCGACTGGAAGAGCACGCCGATGCCGCGCAGCAGGGGCAGCTTGAACACCGGGTAGCGCCGGGCCAGGCTGGGGACCTTGCCGCGCTGCAAGGCGAGCGAGCCGTCGGCCCGGCGCACGGCGACGCCATAGGCGCCGGGAGAGCGCATCATCACGCCCTCGATCAGCGCCTGGCCGCCGACCAGGAGCTCGGCTTCGGGATTCGCTGTCTGGGTGCGGATCATCGGGGACGTCCGGAGGCGGCGAGCATGGGCTGCAGCATCGGCAGGATCAGGACGGTGACCTAGGCCGTGGCAGGCGCCGGGAGGCCGCGCCGGCGATGCCTCAGGGCGGCGCCACTGAGGGGCCCGCCGGTGCTCGGGGTGCTCAGCGCCGTGCCCGGCTCGGCGCCGAGGTCAGGCCGTCTGGCCGTAGCGGCGCTTGAAGCGCTCGACGCGGCCGGCGGTGTCGATCAGCTTCTGCTTGCCCGAGAAGAACGGGTGGCAGGCGCTGCAGATCTCGAGCCGCAGCTCGTCCTTGGTCGAGTGGGTCTCGAAGGTGTTGCCGCAAGCGCACACCGCGGTCACCAGGTGGAGGTGCGGATGGAGGTCTTTCTTCACGGTCGGCTCTCTTCTCTCTCGCTGCCAGCGCTGCTCGGCCGCGAGTCGGTGTCCTTCAGTGGTCGATGATCAGGTGATCGCGTGCGACGGCCGATCCAGGAACGGGCTAGAGTAGCCGATCGCGCTACCCCCTTGCAAGGTCCGGATCCCGCCAGCCCATAGAAGCGCCGGACGGGCGGAAAAATTCCGCAGCCGGGACTTGGCCGCCGCCCCCGAGTCGACCCACGACCCGGGGGCGGCCGCAGGTGGCGAGGCCGCTACAATGAGACCCGATGGCCTTCCACGACGACTGCCTGGTGCTGGACGGGCATACCGACCTCCCCACCCGCCTGTGGGAGGCCCCGGCCGACCTCGGCGCGCGGCTCGGCGACCGCCACATCGACCTGCCGCGCCTGCGCGAGGGCGGCGTCGACGCGCTGGTGCTGGCGCTCTACGTGCCGCCCTCCATGGCGCCGGGCGCCGGCTGGGAGCATGCGCGCACGCTGCATCGCCTGGCGCTGGCCGCCTTGCCCGCCGGGATGGAGCCGGCGAGGAGCGCCGAGGAGGTGCGGCGGGCGGCGGGGCGCGGCGCCGTCGCGGCGCTGTTCGGGCTGGAGAACGGCCGGCCCCTGCTGGTCGAGGGAGCGCTCGACGCCACCGCGGCGATGGGCGTGCGCTATGTCACCCTGACCCACTGGAAGACCCACGA
>DATNKH010000281.1:0-3162 GCA_035603475.1 Thermoanaerobaculia bacterium | reverse complement strand
GGGCAGGACGATCTCGAGAGGCTGCAACGGACCCTCCGCCGGCACCTCCACCGCGGTGAGCTTCCCCCCGCGGCGGCCGGAGGCCACGACGCGGACGTCGAGCCATCCCGGAGCCAGGTCGGCGAGCACGAAGTCGCCCGTGGCCTCGGCAACCGCGGACCGGCCGGCCCAGAATCCCGGGCCGGTGGCGAAGCCCGGTTGCAGGGGCGGTCGGTAGGTCCCCACGACGATCGCGCCGGCGACCGGATTGCGGCCGGCATCGACGACCCGACCGCGGAGACTGCGCGCGGCGCCGAGCTCGACGCGAAGCGACTCGGGCGTCGGCGCGGTGACGCGATGACGCCACGTTGCCAGGTAGCCCGACTTGGTGACTTCGAGATCGAACGGCTCGTCCCGTCCCAGGTCGCCGAACTGGAAATTACCGTCCTGGTCGGTGTCGACGGACCGGTGGAGGGCACGGCCGGCAGCGGAGGAATAGGAGACCTCCGGGGGCTGCCGCAGCGCTCTGAGGTTCGCCTTGGCGCCCGCGATCGGCCGGCCGCCCGAGTCCACCACGCGGCCCCGGATGGTGGCTCCGGCCGCGATGATCACGGTCCCGAGATCGAGGCGATCCGAGGTCGCCGCCAGCTCGATCCTCGGCACCACGGTCGTCGCGAAGCTGGGATGGTGCACGCCGAGGCTGAAGCGGCCCGGCGGCAGGTGCTGGACCACGAAAGCGCCGTCGCCTCCGGCCTGCGCCGCGTAGATCTCGGGCCTCCAACGCCCGGGCGGCTTCGCGTGCTCGAGCTCGATCTCGGCGCCGCCGACCGGCTGTCCGGAGGAGTCCACGACGCGGCCCGAGGCGGTGCCGCCGCGGTAGAGCACCAGCTGCAGTCCCGGCGCCGGCCCGCCCGCGCGGAAGGCGCTCGCCGGCCGCGGGGGTGGAGAGGCTGGCGGTAGCCCCGACCGCCGCGGCTCCTGGCCGGTCACGAAGCCGGCGTCGCCCGTCGCGGCGACTGCGGAGCTCGGGGCGAAGCCGTCCGCCATGGCAGTGACCGTGTAGACCTCGCCGGGCACGAGGTTGGCGAAGAGAAAGCGCCCATCCTCCTGGCCGCGCGTTGTCTCCTCGCTGCTGCCGCCTCCCGGCCGGCGCGAGAGAGACGATGAGGCCAGGAGCGTCGCGCCGGCAACCGGTGCGCCAGCCTGGTCGATCACGCGCCCGGCAAGTCTCGCCGCGGGTTCGAGCGACAGCGTGCTCCTGCCGTCGGGCGGCCATGGCCGCCGGAGGGGCAGGTGGCCGCCGGCGAAGGCCTCGACCCAGCTCGTCTGCCCGACCGGAACCGGCAGGAGGAAGCGCCCATCGCCACCGCAGCGTAGCGGTGGGCCGAGAGAGCCGATGACGAGGGCCCCGGCCAGCGGTTCTTGCGTTCTGGCGTCGAGCACCTGGCCCGCGACGAGCCGCGGCGGTGCGAGGGTGAGTTGCTGCTGCCTCTCGCACGGTCGGCCCGGCGCGCAGGCGGCGATCTCGCCGATCTGCCCGTCGGGGCTCTCGACCGTCAGCGCCATGGGTGCGGTGAAGGGCGGGATGGCGACGGCGAGGCGGCCGTCCTGGTCGGTGAGGCCAATCCGCCAGGTTCCGTCTTGGACCACCGCGTTCGCGGCCGGACTGCCGTCGGCGCGGCGTGCAGCCAGAGTCCACTCGCTTCCATAGGCGGGTAGACGAAGGGTCGCCCAGCCAGTCGTGGAAGGCATGGTTACCACCTGGGGAAAGCCGTGGTTGGAGATGATCAGCCCGAGGGCCTCGCCGCGGGCGCGCGGCAGCACGGCGGTGCCGTCCGCCGCGGTCACGACGGCCCGCCGAGCAGGATGCCAGGGGATGGGATCGATCCCGTCCGAGTAGGCGGTCCGCGGCACACGGGGTGAGGCGCCGAGCGCTCCATCGAGGGCGCCGATCACGAAGCCCGCGGCTGGTTTGCCGTCGGCAAGCACCAGCGACAGCGCCAGCGGCCTGGCGGCAGGCACGAGATGGGCCGGCGGCAGCTCGGTGTCCTCGATCAGTGGCCAGAGCTCGCGTTCGAGGGTCAGGAACCCTGGCACCTCGAGGCGCAGGCTGTAGAAACCGCTCTCGCTCACCTGCAGCGAGAAGTTGCCCTCTGCGTCGGCATGAGCGGTCGCGATCGGCGCCGGCGCGGTGGCGGAGGTGAGAAGGCGGCGCCCGGCCGTTGCTTCGTCTTCGTCGTCGGCGAAGAGCTGGAGGCTCGCGGCAGAGAGCGCGGCGGCGCTGGATCCGGGCGGCGCGGCGAGCGTGCCGCTGACGCGTATGCTGCCGGCGAGGGCGGCTGGAGCCGAGAGCAGCACGGTGGCGGCCACCGCGGTCATCGCCAGGCGGTGGACAGCGGGACAGCGGTCCGCCATGACTACGACGCGCCGCGGCCGGAGAGCACGGCCGGGATGGTCTTGAGCAGGATCTTGAAGTCGAGCATCGGCGACCAGGAGTCGATGTACTCGAGGTCGAGCTGCATCCAGCGGTCGAAGTCGATCTGGTTCCGGCCGCTGACCTGCCAGAGGCAGGTCAGGCCCGGCTTCATCGACAGCCGGCGGCGCTGCCAGCGCTGGTAACGGGCCACCTCCTCGGGGATCGGGGGGCGCGGCCCGACCAGGCTCATGTCGCCGCGCAGCACGTTCCACAGCTGCGGCAGCTCGTCGAGGCTGAAGCGGCGCAGGATGCGGCCGAGCCAGGTCACGCGCGGATCGCTCCTGAGCTTGAACACCGGCCCCTTCATCTCGTTGAGGTGCTCGAGATTGCGGCGCCGCTCCTCGGCGTCCTCGACCATGGTCCGGAACTTGTACAGGGTGAAGATGCGCCCGTTCAAGCCGCAGCGGGTCTGGCGGAAGAGCACGCCGCCCTGCGAGGTGATCTTGATCATGGTGGCGATGGCCGCCACCACCGGCAGCCCGATCAGCAGCAGCAGCGACGACAGCGCGACGTCCATCAGCCGCTTGGCCATCAGCGGCAGCGGGCTGGTGGGCCCGGTGGCAAACGACAGCAGCGGGATGCCGTCGAGCTCCTCGAGCTCCACCCGGGCCTGGGTGTGCGGGAAGAGATTGACCGCGAAACGGGTGCGGATGCCCTGCTCCTGCAGGCTGAGGAAGAGGTCCTCCAGGCGGTCGAGGTCGCGGCGG
>DATNKH010000280.1:0-2214 GCA_035603475.1 Thermoanaerobaculia bacterium | reverse complement strand
CGGCGCGAGGCGGCGCCGATGCGAGCCTGGCCGGGTCGGCGGCCACCGCCAGCGGCGCCGTGACCGGGCCGATCGAGGGCGAGAAGCCGTAGGGATAGGCGGAGGCCAGGCGGCCGCCCGGCACCAGCTCGACGGTCCAGGAATCCTCCCAGTGGACCGGATGGAGCGGGTCCTCGACCGTCTCCGGCGCCAAGCCGGCGCCCGCGAAGGCCGCGGCGATGGCGGCGGCGGCGCGGGCGCCGGAGGGGGTGCCGCCCATGCGCGGCCCGAGCCGCACCAGCTCGTGCACCGTCGCCTGCATCCGCGCCTGGTCGACCTCGCCGGCAACCAGCGCCTCGGCCGCGGGCGGCACGAACGCCGGCCGAGGCGCCGGCCCCCCGGGCGCCATCGCCAGGACGGCAAGAGCACCCAGCGCGGCGAGACCCGGCGCGGCGAAACCCACCCGCACCGCCGCCGGCCGCCGGAGCTGCTTCATGGCCGGAAGATACCGCGATCCGGCGCTCGCCGGCGCTCATTGACACCCAGGCGCCGGACGGACATCATCGTCAACGGGAAAGATCGGGCAAGCGTGGGTAGTGTCCTGGTTAGATTGCCCTTGCCTCCCTCCCGCCGTTTGGGCGAGGGTCCGCAGTCCTACGCTGCACGCCCACTAGACTTGGACCCTCGCCCAAACGGAGGGAGGGAGGCAAGGGCAATCTAGCAATCTAGGACACTACCCAAGCGCGAGGTGGGGCATGTTCAGGCAGCTGCTGGTGCCGCTCGATTTCACCGACAAGAACGAGGCGGCGGTCACGATCGCCCTCGAGACCGCGCGCCGCGACGGCGCCGAGGTCACCCTCCTGCACGTGATCGAGACCATCGAGCACGTGGAGTTCGACGAGATGTCCGATTTCTACCGCAAGCTCGAGGCGCGGGCGGCGGCGAAGCTGCAGGTGCTCACCGACCGTTTCACCGCGGCCGGCGTGCGCGCCCGCTACGAGATCGTCTACGGCAGGCGGGTGGGATCCATCCTCGAGCAGGCGGTGAGCGAGAAGACCGACCTCATCGTCTTGTCCTCGCATCTCGTCAACCGCGAGCATCCGGCGCTCGGCCTCGGCATCATCAGCTACCAGGTGGCGATCCTCGCGGGCTGCCCGGTGCTGCTGGTGAAGTGAGCGCGCCGGCCCGGGGGGCCGGGTGGCCACGAGAGCTAGTCCTCCGCCGCCGGCACCGCCAGGCGGCGGTAGGTCCGGTTCCAGTAGACGAGCGGCGGATGCTCCGCCTTCGGCACGCCGCTCGCGTACACCGCCCCGACGTAGACGGTGTGCGTGCCGGCGGGGTAGCGGGCGTGGACACGGCAATCGAGCCAGGCAAGGCAGTCGGCCAGGATCGGGGCGCCGGTCACCGCCGTGCTCCACCGCCCCTCGGCGAAGCGGTCGCCCTCCTTGAGCCAGGCGAAGCGGTCCGACAGCGCCGCTTGGTCCTCGCCCAGGATGTTGACCGCGAACACCGCGCCGTCGCGCTCGAGCATGTCGAACGCCGTGTGGCGGTTGTCGATCACGGTCACGATCAGCGGCGGCTCGGCCGAGACCGAAGCGAAGGCCGAGACGGTGAGCCCGTGCACGTCCTCGCCCTGCCGGATGGTGACGATGGTCACCCCGGCAGGGAAATGGCGCATGGCGTTCCTGAAGTCGCTCGACGAGATCAAGTCCGGTCTGTCCTCCGGCTCCGGCGGCGAAGCGCAGTAGCGTAGCTGGCCGGCTGATTGTCCCATAACCGCCCTCCTGGTACGGACCCTGCTAACAGAGGTGTCGGCCGGGGCCTGAAACAGGTCTCGCCCCGGGAGAGAGGCCGTCCCCCGTCTGGAGGTAACCTTCGGTAACCATGGACCTCGATCCCCGGGCCGGGAAGCCGGCCGAGCCGCGAGACCTGGTCGACGTGAGCAAGCTGACCGCGGCCTACTACGCCGAGCGGCCGGACCCCGCCGTGCCCGGGCAGCGGGTGTCGTTCGGCACCTCGGGCCACCGCGGCTCCGCCTTCGCCACGGCGTTCAACGAGTGGCACATCCTGGCCATCACCCAGGCGATCTGCGCCTACCGCCGGCAGGAGGGGATCGACGGGCCGCTGTTTCTCGGCATCGACACCCATGCGCTCTCGCGGCCGGCGTTCGAGACGGCGCTCGAAGTGCTGGCGGCGAACGCGGTCGAGGTGATGATCGCGGCGGACGGTCTGTAC
>DATNKH010000279.1:0-5722 GCA_035603475.1 Thermoanaerobaculia bacterium | reverse complement strand
GGTGATGGCCTCGGCCGTCGGGTTGACCACCTGGACGGTGATCTGGAACGTGGTCGTCATTCCCGCGACCGGGGGGTTGGGGCCGCCCGTGCCGCCGTTGAAGATGTACCTTACCTCCTGCTCCATGTAGGGCTTGACCGGCGCCGCCCCGTGGTCGGTGGCCACGTAGACGCGGAACGTGCTGGGCGTCGGGGAGTTGTTGGCGGGGGAGCAGCCCTGTGTGGCAGAGGTGATCCCGGTGCACGCCGTCGTGGTGGAGGCCGCGAGGTCGATGTTGGCGTAGTTGCCGTTGACTACGCACCCGTTGGTGTCGCCCGTGCAGTAGTTGGTGATGCTCGCCGACATCGACCAGATGCCGTAGTCGGTGGAATCGGAGTCGGTGGTGTAGCCGGTGAGGGTGTTGGTGTTCCAGACGTCGTTCTGGGAGAGAGAGGTGTTGGCGAGGTTCTTCGTGAAGTTGCCGCTGCGGCTGGTGAAGTCGATCGAGCCGACGTTCTGCGGCTTCGTTCCGCTGTAGGTGCCATTGTTGTTGAGGTCGAAGTCGAAGTCGTTTTCGAGGACCGAGCAACCCGAGGTGATGTAGGGATAGAGCGCGTAGGTCTTGGTGCCGGTGGTGCCGGTGCCGGTCGGCGGGTTCTGGCCGATCTGGGTCTGCGCCGAGTAATAGATCGGCAGCTCGGTGGCCGCAGGCTGACTTCCTTCATCGGCCTGCAGGCCGAAGGCATTGATGTCGTCCTCGAGGCTGGGGAACGTGTTGGGGCTGGGGCAGGCGGTCGTATTGACCGCCGAGGTCATATCGACGTCCAGCTCCCAGTGTCCGGCCTGGATTCCGGTCGTGATGTCGAGCAGGCTCGACCACGCGTCGTCGGCGCAGAGCCCCGCGTTCACCCCCGCCGCGCAGGTGAGGGTGGTGGCGGTCGTTCCATCGGGGCGGAGCAGGGTGTACTTGACCGAGGTCGAGTAGCCCGTCGAACCGGCATTCTTGTTGCGGTCGCGCTGCGCCGTCGACTCGCCATCGCCGCCGCCGCCGATGTCGGCGTCAAACAGCTGGATGCGCAGCCTCGGGAGACCGGCTGGCACCTCGATGTAGTAGCGGTAGATGGTGTCGAGGCCGATATTCCATGGGCAGGCAGAGCCGTTGACAGTGCATCCGCCCGCGCCGGTCTGATTGCCCTCGTTCGAGGTGATGAAGTCTCCGAACTGTACCTGGCCGCAGGTGCCCTGCGGCATGAAGAGCACCGTGTTTCCGGTGCTCGCGGCGTGTGCCAGATGGGTGACGGCGGGAGCCAAGGCCAGGACCGTCAGGAAGGTGGTGATTCGGATCCGGCGCGCAGCTCCGGTCCAGGCCGGATGCAAGCGGTGCTTCTGAAGACTCATCGAGGACCTCCCGCGCAAACGATTGCCATGCTCTTGACCACCTCGACCGCGGAACCGATGGGCACCTGCTGCACTCCATCGCCCTCACTCCCGGGGTTTCTGGGAATCACGGATCAGTTTAGCACAGATCCGGTTGCAGCCGAGGCGTCTCCATCGCCGGCGGCAGACAGGTCATTCTGAAGTGCACATATGTCTTTCTTTACCATCGGTTCCAAAGAACTTCGAGCGCGAGTCGAACGGTGGCGGACAGTACCTGAGCGCCTGGAAACCGTTCAACACCCGCGTCAACGACAGCATCCACGGAGCCGCCTCGGTCCCTTCCCGGCTATTGAATCCGCGGCGGCGGGGCGGTATTTTTGGCAGCTGGGGGCGCGGCGGGCATGAACCACTGGAAAGAGACGGCGGAGATCGTGTCACGGCTGGCCGAGCTGGGGGCGGCGGGGCGGCGGGCGGCGCTGGCCACGGTGGTGGAGATCGTGGGCTCGGCCTACCGGCGGCCGGGCGCCAAGTTCCTGATCGAGGACACGGGCAGCACCCTGGGCAGCGTCAGCGGCGGCTGCCTGGAAGCCGACGTGCGCGAGGTGGCGAACGCCGTCGTCGAGACCGGCACGCCGTCGCTTCGCCACTACAACACCGGCGACGAGGACGTGGTCTGGGGTCTCGGCCTGGGCTGCAACGGGCTGGTGGACGTCTTCGTGCAGCCGGCGACGGACGGGCCGATGGCGGCGCTGGCGGGACCGCTGCGGGAGCTGTTCGCCGGCGACGGCATGGTGGCGCTCGCCACGGTGGTGGGGGCCGGACCCGCCGGGGCCGGCGCGGCGGCGGCAACGGCAGTGGCTGGCAAGGTCGGCGCGACCCTTGCAGTCGATTGCAGCGCGATGCAAGAGACACCGGCGCCGGTTCACGGATCGCTGGGATCGGCGGAGCTCGACCGCGCGGTGGTGGAGCGCGTCCGCGGGCTGGCCGCGGCGGGGCGCTCGGGCGTGCAGGCGGTCGCCGGCCGCAGGGTGTTCATCGAGGTGCTGCCGCCGCCGTCTCACCTGCTCGTCTGCGGCGGCGGCGACGACGCCCGGCCGCTGGTCGCGTACGCCGCCGACGTCGGTTTCCGCGTCACGCTGCTCGACCACCGGCCGGCGCTGCTGGCCCCCGAGTGGTTCCCGCAGGCGCTGCGCCGGGTCGTGGCCCGCCCCGAGGACCCCGACCTGGCGCTGCCGCCGCCGGCGCGCACGCTGGCGGTGGTGAAGACCCACTCGCTGGCGCACGACCGGGCTTGGGTGCGGCGGCTGCTGGCGGCCGGGCTGCCGTACATCGGCGTGCTGGGGCCCCGCGGGCGGACGCAGGCCATCCTGCGCGACATTGGCTCCGAGGCGGCGGACGGCGGGTCCGCCGCGGAGCGGATCTTCGGCCCGGTGGGCCTCGACCTGGGCGCCGACGGGCCACGGCAGGTCGCGATCAGCATCGTCGCCGAGCTGCTCGCCTTCACCGCCCGGCGCGAGGCGCGCCACCTGTCGGCGCGGCAGGAGGCCATCCATGCCGGATGACGCCGGCTTGCCGGCCGGTAAAGAAGGCGCCGGCCCCGTCGCGGGCGTGCTGCTGGCGGCAGGCACCTCGAGCCGCATGGGGTGCAACAAGATGCTGTTCGATCTCGCGGGCGAGAGCGTGCTGCGGGGCGCGGCGCGGCGGGCGCTGGCCGGTGGCCTGTCGCCGCTGCTGGTGGTGCTCGGGCACCAGGCGGAGAGAGCGCGGCAGGAGCTCGACGGCCTCGCCTGCCAGGTGGTGATCAACCCGGAGTACGACCAGGGGATCACCGCGTCGCTCAAGGCCGGGGTGTCGGCCCTGCCGCCCGCGGCGGCGGCGGCGGTGGTGTTGCTCGCCGACATGCCCCTGGTCAGCACCGAGATGATCGCCGAGATGGTGACGCGCTACCGCGCGACCGGGGCGCCGCTGGTGATCTCGGACTACGGGGGCGTCACCGCGCCGCCCATGTTGTACGATCGCAGGCTTTTCGGCGAGCTGCAGCAGATGACCGCGGGCGGCTGCGGCCGGCAGGTGGTCAAGCGCCATCGCACCGAGGCGCAGGTGCTGTCCTGGCCGCCGGCGACTCTCGCCGATCTCGACGTGCCGGAGGATTATGCGCGGATCCGAGACCGCGGCCGGCCGGTCGGGACGGTCTGAGCGGCAGCCCCGAGGGCGAGTGATGCGGGCGACGCGGGCGACGCGCACGATGCGGGCGCCGCGCACGATGCGCAGCGCCCGCGGGAACCGAGAGGGCCGCTGATCCTCATGCATGCCGAGCTGCTGCGAATGGCATCGGAGCTGGCGGGGAGGGAGGAGCCTTTCGTGCTGGCCGTGGTGGTGCGCCGCCAGCCTGCCAGCTCGGCGCAGGCAGGCGACATGGCGCTGATCACCGCCGCGGGCGAGTTCCACGGCTGGCTGGGCGGCAGCTGCACGCAGCCGACGGTGGTGCGCGAGGCGCGGCGGGCGCTCGCCGACGGCAGGCCGCGGCTGCTGGCGCTGTCGCCCGATCCGGAGGCCGAGCGGCGGCCGGGGGTGGCGGTCTTCCCCATGACCTGCCACAGTGGAGGGAGCGTGGAGATCTATCTCGATCCCATCCTGCCGGCGACGCGGCTGCTGATCTTCGGCGCCTCGCCGATCGCCCGGGCCCTGGCGACCCTCGGCCACGCCATGGGTTACTCGGTCTCGGCGATGATGGCTGGCGCGGCGGACCAGGCGGCGCCGGCAGCCGCCGTCGCTGCTGCCACGGCTGCCGGCGGTGCCACCGCTGCCGGCGGCGGTGCCGGGGCGCGCTCTTACGCCGTGGTGGCGACGATGGGGGATCGCGACGAGGAGGCCATCCGCGCGGCGCTAGCGCTGCGGCCGGCCTACCTCGGAGTGGTGGCGAGCGCCAGGCGCTTCGCCCAGGTGCGCGAGAGCCTGCTGGCCCAGGGAGTGGCGGCGGCGGCGCTCGACTCGATCCGCAGCCCGGCCGGGGTGGCGATCGGGGCCCAGGAGCCGGCGGAGATCGCGGTGAGCGTGCTGGCCGAGATCGTCGCCCTGCGGCACGCCGCCGCGGAGGCGCCGCGGACCGCGGAGACCTCGACGTCATCGGCGGCACCGGAGACAGCGGAGACCGCGGAGACCGCGGAGACCGCAGAGGCATCGGAGACAGCGGAGACGTCGGAGATCGACGAGGCCGCCTCCGGCCAGGCGATCGATCCGATCTGCGGCATGACGGTCGAGACCGCCGGCGCCCGCCACACCGCCGAGGCCGGCGGGCGCACGTGGTACTTCTGCGGCGAGGGTTGCCGCGGGCGGTTCCTGGCCGCGCCGGAGCGATTCGCGGCGGCCGCGGCACCCCGAGAACGCGCGGCCGCGGCGTCTCGGGAACCCGCGGCGTCCCCGGCACCACCGGCACCAGGCCAGCCGCGGAGATCGGCGGGAGGGGTGTGAAGCCGGAGATCGCAGAGCTGCTGCAGGCGATGGAGCGGCACGGCTATGTCGCCGATGCGGCCGTCGCCACCGCCGTCTTCCTGGCCAAGGAGATGCGCCGGCCGTTGTTGATCGAGGGCGACGCCGGCGTGGGCAAGACCGAGGTCGCCAAGGTGCTGGCGCGGCTGCTGCCGGCCGAGCTGATCCGGCTGCAGTGCTACGAAGGCCTGGACGTCGCGACGGCGCTCTACGAGTGGAACTACCAGCGCCAGATCCTGCGGCTGCGCCTGGCGGAGCACGAGGGCAAGAGCGCGGCGGAGATCGAAGAGCTGATCTTCAGCCGCGCCTACCTGCTGGAGCGGCCGCTGCTGCGCGCCATCACCCGGCGCGAGGCGCCGCCGGTGCTGCTGATCGACGAGGTGGATCGCGCCGACGACGGCTTCGAGGCGTTCCTGCTCGAGGTGCTCTCCGATTACCAGGTGACGATCCCGGAGCTGGGCACGGTGCGGGCGGAGCACGTGCCCTACGTGGTGCTGACCTCGAACCGCAGCCGCGAGATCGGCGATGCCCTGCGGCGGCGCTGCCTCTACCTTTACATCGATCACCCGACGCTCGAGAAGGAGGTGCGCATCCTGCGCGCCCGCGTGCCGCAGGCCGGCGCGCGGCTGGCGGTGGAGATCGCCAGCTTCATGCAGTCGCTGCGGCGGCGGCGGCTGAGCAAGGCGCCGGGGGTGGCGGAGACCATCGACTGGGCACAGGCGCTGCTGCGGCTCGATCGCGACCACCTCGATCTCGAGACGGTCGAGCAGACCCTGGGCTGCGTGCTCAAGGATCACCACGATCTGCACGACCTGGGCGGCGGCGAGCTCGAGGCGGCGCTGGCGGCGGCGCTCGCGGAGATCCCGCCGCTGCCGGC
>DATNKH010000278.1:0-2448 GCA_035603475.1 Thermoanaerobaculia bacterium | reverse complement strand
GCGGCCCGGCCGGCCGCGATCGCCGACGGCCACCATCGCTACAAGGTCGGGCAGCGCTTCGCGGCGGAGCATCCCGGCTCCGCGAGCACCGCCGCCGGCGCCAAGCTGGCGGTGGTGACCAGCATGAGCTCGCGGGCGCTGACCATCGATCCCATCCATCGCGCCTTGCGCCAGCCGATCGACCCTGCCCTGTTCGCCGACCTGAAGGCCGCGGCGGTGCCCTTCCGCGGCGGCAGCGGCGCCGAGCTCGCGCGGGCCGTGGCGGCGGCGCCGCAGCCGGCGCTCGGCGTGTGGGTGGCCGGGCGTCCGCCCGAGATCTGGCGCCTGCTGCCGGCGGGCACCCCGCGCGCCGCGGCGGGAAAGGCGCCACCCTTGGTCGTCAAGATCTTCCAGGACGCCGTGCTGCCGGCGCTCGGCCTCGCCCCGGAGGCGGCCACCGACGGCACCCTGGTCTACCGCTCCGATGCCGACACCTTGTATGCCCAGCTGGAACGCGGCGAGCTCGGCACCGGCTTCTGGCTGCCGCCGATGCGCCCCGCCGACTTCGCCGCGGCGATCGCCCAGGGCGAGCTGCTGCCCCCGAAATCGACCCGCTTCCTGCCGAAGGCGATGTCCGGCCTGGTCTGGAGCGACCACCAGTCGCAAGTGACCTGAAGGCGATCCCCGGCGATCGAGAGTGATCCGGAGAGGAACCGTAGATGCCCACGCGCCACACCACCAAAGGCACACCGGTCGTGCAGTTCGATCCCCAGCTCGAGGTGCCGCCCTACACCGTCTTCCGGCGCCTCAAGGAGGGGGACCCACCGCTGCTGATCGACGTGCGCCCGGGCGGCGGCCCGCTGGCCTTGATGGGAGCGCGCGCGCTGCCGGGGCCGGACTGGACTCCCCCGCCCGAGCTGGACGTGGTGCTGGTCGACGACGACGGCGCGAAAGCAGTCGAGGTCGCCCGGCGGCTGCAGGCTGCAGGCTTTCCCCGTGTGCGGGCCCTGTTCGGCGGCCTGCAGCTCTACGAGTTCTCGCTCGACCCGCAGGTCGTGGGGTCGGAGACCTACCTGATCAAGCGGCACGCCTGAGACGAGGCCCGTCGCCGGGCCTCGCCGCCGTGTCGGCCTAGAAGCTGACCACCCGGCCGGCGGTCGCGGTCATGCGCGACAGGGTCTGCCAGCCGAGCACCGCGTCGACAGCCTGCTGCACCCGGGTCATGTCGAGCCCCAGGATGCGGCTCGAGGCGCTGCACGCATAGATCCGGATCGACCCGGCCTCCCGCCCCGCCGCCAGCAGCGTGGACAGGGGAGGCAACCCGAGCGCTTCCAGGCGCTCGGCGGAGACCGGCGGCCCCGGATCGAGCGCGTCCCAGCGTCCGTCGGCCCAGGAATCGAGGGCGCCGAAGAACAGCGCGATCTCCACCTCCTCGCCCGCCGCCGCCGCACTGGCCGCCAGCGACGACACCTGGAAGCGCGTCTCCCAGGCGCCGCCATGGGCGAGGATCATCAGGTCGGACATCCGCGCATGCTGTCAGCTTTGGCGGGCCGGCGCCACCGGCCGCGGGAAAGGCGGACGGAGTCTACGACGGCTCGGGCGCGGCCGGCGCTCCTGGCCCGGCTACCGTCCAGGTGTCGCCGGCCGCCAGGAGCTCCTCGAGCGTGGCGGGCCCGGTACGCGCCTGGCCCTGGAGGCGGTGGATCTGCTCGACGACGCCGGACTCGTAGCTCGGCCGCTCCACCGCGCGCAGCACGCCCAGGGCGGTCGGGAAGTCGGGGGGCAGCAGCTGGGCGGCCAGGAAGGCGAGCGCCGGGCTGGCGACCTGCTCGTCCCACACCAGGCAGTCCTCGACACGGTTCGGAGCCTCGGCGCCGATATCGAAGGCCTCGAACCCAACGCCCCGCAGCCGCAACCCGCGGCGGCGCCCCTTGCCGAAGACGAGCGGCTTGCCGTGCTCGAGCTGCACCGTCTGCTCGTCGCGGGTCTCCTTCTCGGTCATGTAGCCGAAAGCCTTGTCGTTGAAGATGTTGCAGTTCTGGTAGATCTCGACGAAGGCGGTGCCGCGGTGCCGCGCGGCGCGGCGCAAGGTCTCCTTCAGATGCTGCTGGAAGATGTCGACGCTGCGCGCGACGAAGGTCGCGCCGGCGCCCAGGGCCAGCGCCAGTGGATTGAACGGCATGTCGATCGAGCCGAAGGGGGTGGACTTGGTGCGCTTGCCCGGCTCGCTGGTCGGCGAGTACTGGCCCTTGGTGAGGCCGTAGATCCGGTTGTTGAACATCAAGATCTTCACCCCGACGTTGCGGCGCAGGATGTGGATCAGGTGGTTGCCGCCGATCGACATCGCGTCGCCGTCGCCGGTAGCGATCCACACCTCGAGCTCCGGGCGCGCCAGCTTGAGGCCCGTCGCCACGGCGGGTGCGCGGCCGTGGATCGAGTGGAAGCCGAAGGTGTTCATGTAGTACGGGA